>CAYHEJ010000081.1:0-4774 GCA_964355625.1 uncultured Gammaproteobacteria bacterium | reverse complement strand
TTGATATGTCTGTTAGATTTTTCCAAATAAATATAAACTGATTTCTATACGCAATACGCTTCACGTCATCAGAATTATATTCCTGAATAATTTTCCCTTCTTCATGGTAATGGTGTACAACACTTTTTGGCTCAAACACCGTCTTCCATCCTGCTTTGCGCGCTCGATATGACAAATCTATGTCTTCCCAGTAAAAAGGGTTATAGAGAGTATCCATACCGCCGAGTTTATCCCACATTGTTTTTCTAAATGCGCTACTCCCACCGGAGACCCAAGCGGTATCCTTCTTGTCCACCTCGCCGCGCTCATGAATATAATAACCTTTTACCCAGCGAGCCAATCCCCGACCCCGAAGTATAATATTGCCATTCTCATGGCTTTTTTCCAGACACCCAACAGCAAATACCTCCGGATCACTGAAATGAATAACAAGCGGCTCAAGGAACCCTTTTTCGGGTTCTACGTCCGTATTCAGAAGAAGGACTATATCGCCTGCGGCTCTCGCTACACCTGAATTTACATTTCCCGCAAACCCCACATGCGTCGTGTTTGATATCACTGTCACATCAGGAAAGTTCTTTTTTATATATTCAACTGATCCATCGACGGAATTGTCGTCTGCAATGATAACCTGCGCCTTAGCCGCTACATCTATTATTTTTGTTAGATGTTTTTTTAGCAGATGAACCCCGTTCCAATTTGGAATAACTATAGAGATGGTCATATTAGTTATACTTCAACACAACTGTATGCGTGCCCTCCGGGACAACAAGCCCCATAAAAAGGTAATTAGTTCGATATAGATCGACTGGTGCCTTGTCAATACTTGCACGCCAATGTGAATCATACATATTACTGATCACGAGTAATCTTGGTTGTCCCGCATTCACACGCATAACTATTTCAGAACCGTGATACGATTGAATAGTTACGGTTTCCGAGACCTCAAGTGGAAAATTCAGCACAGATACAGGATATTCGATAATAGCATCTGTTGTTGGATCAAAGCTCTTGTCATATAATCCGTTTATAATATCCTGTTTATTTTTTTTGAATATTGCCCGTTCCACGAGATATGCCCGCGGTCTCGCATCTGTTTTTTCATATACTATAGTTTTTCCTTCAACAGCAATATTTTTTAAACTCGCATCTTTCAACTGATCAAACGACAATACGAAACGCACATTCAGCAGCGCAGCCAGAGGAGAGGCTATATTTTTGGGCACAATAATCCGGGCAAATCCAAAAGGCGGCTCGATATCCGGTTTCCCCCGCTCCATGGCCGCAATAAATTCTTCATACCTCAAGGAATGCACGGGATCATACCCATTAACGGATTCAATTCCATAATATTCATTGACATTTGGAGGCAGTATCCGGTCATCCGTCGTCATAATACGAAATGGTTTTGGTTGTTTTTGCAAATAAGAGATAATAGATGTTGTAGGGAAAAAATATGCCCTATCGGTAAAAGGCGTAAATTTCCATCCAAAACGAAATAGATCGATAAGAGTAACGGCGAAAAACAACCACATGTAATTAAAACGTTTTACCCAAAGTAATACCAATAACAGGAAAAAAAGCATAGTTGGCATAACGAGATTTCGTTTTATGACGTTCATTTGATCGAGAGGAATACTCATCCATAATCCTAATAAAACTAAACCAATACATAATGAAACAATACGAATGTTCCGTCTTTCACCTTTCACAAATCGTGCAAAACCAAACGCGGCGAGTACGGATAAACAAAAATCTATAATGACGATGAGTCTGGTTGGCTGTAACGATGAAATGATAGGAATATGCATTTGATATGGCAGTACGCTTATTGGCGAAGCAATAGAAAAAAGTAAAGCTATAACAATCATCCAAATCCAAAAAAGTGTTTGTACGGATATTCCTAGAAACGCAAATAGTATTCCGGCTATACCTATATATCCAACCATTTCTCCGTAGTTCCACGTCCCCCAATAATTTAATGTCGCAGGGTTGCCGAAATAATCAGGAGCTATAAACTGAACTAAATGTTTGAGCGGTATAAAAAATCCCTCAGCGTGCCATGAAGCCCCCTGAAATCTACCGGCCTGAGGAAGCCACTGCGCTATACGGATCCATTGTATTGCAGTCAGAAGCAATATACTTCCAATGATTATGAAATATACTACAGAGCCTTTTTTCCGAAACATCCATAATGCATAGACACTGAGAAACGCTATGCTATAAAGAAATATCTGTAAATGACCTGCGAAGAATGAAAAAGTTATTGAGACTACACAGAGCAATAACCACGGGATACGATTTTTTGTACTCTTTGCATGTATGGCTTCAAGCGCTACTAACGATAACGGCGTCCAAATCCATGTCGAGATGATGGTCCCCCATGTAAGCCATGCGATGGAAAATCCCGAAAACGTAAAACAGATGACTCCAAATAGTGACGCCGTCTCGTCAAGATTTTTTCTCCTGAGGAACCAATACAAAAATAATCCTCCGAGAAGCGGCTGGCTGATGATGAGTATTGTCCATGCGATTTCAAACGGAAGAAACAAAAAAAATATATTAAGGGGATAAAATACTCCTGACTGAATATTAGCTAATAGTGGAGTACCGGAAAAAGTCGATGCATCCCATAACGGCAATCTCCCCTGACGTATCGCTGTAACAGCTGACATTCTCCATGGTATTTGCTGCCGGACGGGATCAGTGATAAGAAAATTTTTAAATGGTATTCCGTTGGGATACTGAACAGCTAATGCATCCCTGTATGGATGATAGAGTCCTACAAGGGAATCTGAGGGTACCGGTAATTTTCCAAACACAATAGTTCGATAAAAGAAAACCCCAACAATGAGTACGAAAAACAATAGTGCAATAACATCTTTATGTCTTTTCATAATTCGGATAATAACAGATCAAATGACCGAGTAAACTTCTCTTTTGAGAATTCTTTAGCCCTTTTCATAGCGCTGTCGGCTATCCGAGAATATTCTTTTTTATCATCCATGACCGATAAAGTTTTTTTAATTAATTCATCAGGTGTTTTCCACAAAAATCCTGTTTGGGCATCTTCAACAATCTCCGGCTGACCCCCGCCGTTATACACAACTGGGATACACCCTGCGGCCATTGCTTCAACCGTAGTAATACCAAAATGCTCCATGTATTCAGGCTTGGACTCCCCGAAACCCGCCGCATGCCAATAAATAGATGCGATGCTATAAAATGCCTGTAGATCGGTCCAAGAACAGTTAGGATAAAAATCAATCGGGAGACCCGATACTTTCTTTTTTAACTCATTAAAATAATCTTGATCACTTTCTAATAATCCACCTGCAATCACAAAATTCCAATCAGTAAATTCTTTGTTTTCAAATGCCTTCTTAAAAGAGTCAATAAGAACATCCTGTTTTTTAGCTCCATATAAAGAACTAAATCTACCAACAGTAAGAATGGTATTTGACTTTTTGCCCGGCGTTAGCTTTCCGATATCAACAGGCGGATAGATAACAGACCGCCGTATGGAGACAGTAGAATCCAGGTACGTTTTTGTAAATTCTGAATTGCAGACTACGCGCTGGTACATTGTTGATTTCCAAAATGGAATAATAATATGTGAAAATGGCACCTGGAAATGCAAAATATTACGCTTCGCTAAGCTCATGGGAATACTGCCATCACTAAGAAAAAAAATACAATCATATCCACGTGTGATAAACAATTTTCGAATTAAATTATGAGAATGAAATATATTTGGAACTACGTGAACGAAAGTTAGATCTACATCAAAGCGTTTTTGAGCTTGAGATATAACACTCTCATCATCCCAAAAGATACTCACATCGTGAGTTTTTGACCAATGCTCCGCAAGCGTAAGAACATACCGCTCTCCACCTCCAAGAGAATCGAAATATGGATTATATAAGCCTATTTTCATACTGTTGAAGTACTAACATTGAAATAGCTGAAATTAATACAATTACTATACCCAATCTCAACGAATCAGGGAAATAGGTAAATGTCACAATATGTGATCCCTCCGGTACCGAAACCGCACGAAAATCATAATCCGCACGATAAATTTTTATGGGTTTCCCGTCTATCGTCGCCCGCCATCCGGGATCATATACATCAGAAAGAAAAAGAAGTTTAGGAACCGCGGATTCCGTCTTTATCATCACATTATTTGCGCTATAGGAAACAATATCCGCTTTTCCGAATCCCTCCTCTGGATCCACAGAAGGTTTCTCTTCCAATACCACAGACTCTCTACGATCAAAATCTTTTGAGAACAGAGTGGTTATTATTTCCTGCTTGTCCGTAGCTACGGTATAGTTTGAAACTAAATACGCGCGCGGATATGCTTTTGCATATTCATACACTTGATATTTTTCATCACTATATATTTGCCTCATAGAGCCATCGCTCAAGTATTCCCAATACGGAAATGCCCATACATTTCTTCCGTCACTTAATCGGTGATAAATATAACGCACACCGAGAAGCTGCAGCGCTTCAGCTTTTAATTTCCCGTTTTTATCAAATTGAACAACAGAACGGCTCCCTGGCACTGGGTTTCCGTTTGAAACCGCATTGATAAACTCAGCGTATCTTCCCTGATACATAGTATCGTACCCCTCAATGAGCGGGAGCTGAAATTCGCTCCCTACTTCATTACCCATATATCCAAATACTCTATCGTAGCCAATTCCTGACTGAAAAAATAATTGTGATTTTTCTTCCGGTTTAACATACCCCCTAGGATCATACGGCT
>CAYHEJ010000080.1:0-4832 GCA_964355625.1 uncultured Gammaproteobacteria bacterium | reverse complement strand
TGGAAAAACTTGTTGCCCATCTTCATCTGTGATAATAATCGCCATTACCGGACAACCTTTGGCGGCTTCAAGAAGAGTTTCATCCGTTTCCTGATCTGCTGTATCAAGGATTATGGCCTTTGCCTCATTATTGAGCGCCCATGCTTTTGGCGCTATTGCTATACAGGTCGCCGCGCCAATACACAGATCCTGATTTATGCGCATAGTCAGTTTTCGAATCTTTCGGACCATTGTAGGATCATCTGCCATAGGTTAAAACCGCCTTTTGAAGCACCTCCAGGCAGAGCGTTGCACATTTCATCCGTGACGGAGTCAGGGTCGTACCGAGCATTTTAAGAATATCCGCTGAAGTCAATTGTATAATATTTTTCAGTTTTTTTCCCTTCACATACTCGGTGAGCATGGAGGCGCTTGCTTGACTAATAGCGCAACCGGCACCTGAAAATCGGATATCCTCTATCTCGTGAAGTGTATTGACTTGTATTTCCATAACAATGGTATCTCCACACGTCACATTCCCCTCTTCTACTTTCGCATCATATTTCTCAAGATGACCAAAATTTCGGGGATTTTTATAGTGATCTAAAATTATTTCGCGGTAAATGTCCATAATACCTTTTCCAATCCCTTCACCAGCGCGTCAATATCGTCCTTTGTCGTATATATATAAAATGAAGCTCGAGCAGTAGCGCTTATCTTCATGAATAGATGAAGCGGCATGGCACAGTGATTACCGGATCTGATACAAATATTGTCTTCATCTACTATCTGCGCTATATCGTGCGCATGAGCGGATTTCATGGTAAAAGCTATAACCCCTCCGCGTTTTTCTCCATCATCTGATCCATACATGGTCAAGCCATTAATTTTTTTTAATACTTTTAACGCATATGAGGTGATTTCTTTTTCATGTTTCCGTACATTATCCATGCCGAGGCGACGAAGGTAATCAACTGCAGCACCCAACCCTATGACTCCGGCGATATGCGGAGTCCCAGCTTCAAATTTATGAGGCGCGTGTTTGAAAAGCGACGAATCTTCACGTACCTCTGTAATCATTTCACCGCCATATAAAAAGGGTGTCATACGCTCAAGAAGCTCATACTTCCCCCACAACACGCCCACGCCGGTTGGTCCAAGCATTTTGTGAGAGGAAAACACCACAAAATCTGCTCCCCACGCCTTGACATCTACGGGCATATGAGGAACCGCCTGCGCCGCATCAACCAATACGAGGCACTCCGGATTTAGCAATTTTACAATTTTTACAATTTTTTCAATAGGATTGATTGTGCCTAATACATTGGATACAGCAGTGATTGTGAGTAATTTTGTTCTTCGAGTAATTAATTTATTCAAATCATCCAGATCGAGTAATCCTTTCACATTGTTTTTCCATATCTTGATCTGCCAACCTAATTCTTTTCCCATCTGCTGCCAGGGAACAAAATTTGAATGGTGTTCCATGATCGGGACGACAATCCCATCACCTGACTTCAACTCTCTTTTTGCCCAACTGTAGGCTATCAAATTAATTGACTCAGTCGTGTTTCTGGTAAAAACTACTTCATCGGGGCTTCCGGCTCCGATAAATTCTGAAACTTTTTTACGTGCGTCTTCGTATTCTGCGGTAGCTTCTTCTGAAATTTTATAAATACCGCGAAAAATATTGGCGGTATATCTGGTGTAATAATCATTAAGTTTATTAATAACTACCTGAGGCTTCAGTGATGTAGCCGCGGAATCTAAGTACACGATCGGTTTACCGTCTATGGTTTTCGACAGTAAAGGAAAATCGTTTCGAATTGATTTGAAGTCGAACATTTAAAGATTGATGAAAATCTCCCCATTTTCTATTTTTGTCTCATAAGAGGAAACGTCTACAACTGCCGGAAGCGATAATACTTTACCACTTTTCACATCAAACTGTGCTCCGTGGCATCCGCAGATAATAACGGTTCCATCCAAAAAACCATCAGAGCCCAATGAACACTGCGCGTGAGAACAGGTATCATCGATAGCAAAATAATCGCCGTCTATATTGGCAATTGCTATTTTTTTGCCTCCTACAAACACCGTCTTTTTTGTCCCAGAGGGTATATCATCTGCTTTTACCGCCTTCATAAATGTCGCCATAATGTATTATAACGCGCCTTCGACAAATTTCCAAAATGCCTGCCGGACTCTCACGTCTTCAATCAGATCAACGGCTTTACGGAAAAATCCGGATACCAGAAGATTTTCTGCCTGCAATCGCTCTATTCCGCGCGTCGCCAGGTACCATGTTTCTTCTTTAGACACCGGTCCAACCGTCGCCCCATGCGTACAGCGGACATCATTAGCAAGAATCTCAAGCGATGGTTTACTTTCTGCATGTGCAGTTTCCGAAAGCAGAAGATTTTCATTGCGCTGATAGGCATCTGTTTTTTGAGCAGATTTTTCTACCCGAATACCTCCATCAATAACGCAAAGCGCTCGATCGCTAAGTGCAGTTTTTACCAATAAATTACTCGTCGTACCCGGGGCTTCATGCAGTTGAAGCGTATGAAGTCTTATCCGCGCATCACCGGAGCCAATGACAATACCGATAATCGTAGCCTCCGCGCCCGTTCCAGCCAGTCGAACTATGACTTTTGCATCAACTTTATTGACTCTCAGCATGTGGACAACAAGAGTAAGCTTCGCATTCCGGAGAACCACACATTCAACGTCATGAACTTTTACTCCTAAGCTCAGCACAAGCGTCTGTTTTATATCCGGTTTTATTGTATATATTTTCATTACCCGACCGAGCCTTCCATTTGTAATTGTATTAACCGGTTGAGTTCTACGGCATATTCAAGGGGTAGTTCTTTGACAATCGGTTCTATAAATCCATTGACGATCATCGATTCTGCCTGACCTTTGGCAATTCCGCGGCTTTCCAGATAGAACAGCTGTTCATCACCGATTTTAGATACTGTCGCTTCATGTTCTATCTGTACATCCTTCTCATCTATCTTCATCGTCGGATACGTGTCTGACCGGGACTCTTCATCCAGAAGTAATGCATCACAAACTACCTTGCTTTTTACTCCTTTGGCTCCGGGATATACCTGTACAAGCCCGCGGTATGACGTCCTGCCTCCGGATTTACTGATGGATTTTGAAATAATCTGCGACGTTGTCTCAGAAGCCGCATGCACCATTTTCCCTCCGGCGTCCTGATGCTGACCTGCCCCCGCATAGGCTATGGATAATACTTCTCCGTGTGCTTTTCTTCCCATGAGATAAACACTTGGGTATTTCATGGTGAGTTTTGAATTATGAACGATGAAACCCTGTGAAATAAAATTTCCTGTTCCCTCAACTTCGATATCCCATGTAGAAACTTCTTCTTTGGAAAGCTCAGACACACGTATAGGAACGACTTCGACTGACTGCGGCAGTCTGATATCTGACCGACCAATCAGACGATGATGTACCGCCCTTTTACACAATGACTGACTGACATACTGGAGCACGCGCTTATCTAATGAAAAAATAAGGTGATACGAACCGTGTGCCACAGTGTCTATCCCCATAATAGAAACATGCTTGGAAAGGGCAAACTCCGTATATAGATGTGAAGTAATACCTAGTGTAACCAAAAGAGATGAGACATCTTCAAGAAGTGATCGATTTACTGATTTTAAAGCAAAACTTCGCGGATTCTTTACAGAACCATCTGCATCCAAATAACCGGCGATGAACGCGAGTCGCTGTGACTCTGGTAGTGACCATACCCATTCCGGGACACGTTTGCTGTACGCGTTGCCTACAAAACCATTGGCATGGAATAATTCTGCGAGTTCTTTGCTATGCCATGCAACGTGAACACCATCGGCTCGCTCAACCGGCGGTGCATCAGTGAGCGATGCCATCGTTTGCATCAGTCGTTCACGCGCACGATCGGTTACAGGTGTCGAAAATCCAACCTTGGCCCAACGAATAACATTTTTCGTCTTCCCTTTCTCAATTTCAATGTTGCCATCTCCTAACCAGTACCCAAATAACCATGCAATGTCATCGGTTGTATAAAGGAATCTATGCAGACGTGTCTTTCGCTTACGAGTCATGACAAGTCCTTCGGAATATTGATTTTGAGAACGAAATGTAGTCATAAGTGATGGCTTTTGTAGTCGATATCGATTTCCATAGTCGACTGAACTGCAAGGAACTATGGCATCCTTCAGTTGATCGGTCCGTACATAGGCAAGTTTATATCGACCGAGTTTTTTTGGAATCTGCGGGTCATATTTATACGAATAAAATGGGTGGTTTGATGTTGCACGCAGTTGACGTCCACCCGTGGAGACGATGTGTACCCGTTGCTTGCCAGAAAAACGCTTTGAACGTACTCGTTGGAAACATAATTTACCCAAAGATTCATCATATGACAATATCTTTTCTCCGACATTCAGATCTTCAATCTGTTTTATACCTTCCGGTGTGGTAACGGTCGAACCTTCTGCAAGGCATCCTAAATTGCCGTCTACCCATTCCATGATACCTTCCTCTTCCACCCGCGCACGTTTGGTCACAAGATTATAGACGTTTGTACTCCAATTTTGAATCGTGGTATACCGCACGCGCGCACCTTTTTTTACAATAATTTCAACCACCGCGCTATGAAGTGAATCCGTGGTATATATGGGAGCGGTACATCCTTCTATGTAATGAACAAAACTCCCCTCATCGGCAATGATGAGCGTATGTTCAAACTGTCCGCTTCGCTCGCGGTTCATACGGAAATACGCCTGAAGCGGCTGACCGACTTTGACACCCTTCGGTACATATATGAATGTTCCACC
>CAYHEJ010000079.1:0-4892 GCA_964355625.1 uncultured Gammaproteobacteria bacterium | reverse complement strand
TTAAAAGGATTTATTTCAAATCTGACTGTACTTCAAGAATCTATTTTAAATGCAAAAACCGGGACATTTCAGACAAGTGTTGGCGATGTACCGCTTGCTGATGACCCTGCCAGCCGGCCGGATTATAATCCGGGATTTTCTCCTGCTTTCGCTGCATTCAGTTTTGGGGCTCCGCATTTTAAAGGGATGAGTCAGTATGGCGCATTTGGAAGGGCAAAAAATAATCAAACAGCCGAAGATATACTTCGTGCATATTACGGAGGCGTGGAAATCAAAAAAGATTATGATCCCAATAAGCAAATTGGCGTTGCGGGGTATGGACGAATGGATATTGAAACATATGTAAAGCGAATCTATGAGATGCCTGGAAGTTGGGGAGATGAAGGCGGTATGGAGGCTCTTAAGGCTCAAGCCGTCGCAGCGCGCAGCTATGCTCTTGCGTGGACTCGAGAAGGCACGGGAGGAGATATTTGTACTAATGAGGGATGTCAGGTTTATAAAAACAGTAACAAAGGTGGGAAATGGGAGGAGGCAGTAAACGCAACCCGCGGATGGGTACTTATGAAAGATGGAAAAATTATTAAGGCTTGGTACGCATCAACATCGGGAGGTTATCAGGAGTCATATGACGCTTTATCGTATCGGAACGATGGTAGCCACTACACAACACCAGCTTTTTGGGATACATCAAATGGCAGAAGCGGATGGACGAGTCAAGCGTATGAAAAGATAGCAGGGAGCCCATGGTTTTATAAAGGATGGTATAGGGACCGTTCCGGAAATAGTTGCGGCAAAAGTCATCCATGGCTGACAAGCGAGGAGATGGCCGATATATTAAACGCTTGGGTTGTGTTGTATCAGGGTGGTGGGGACGGTTCGCGCGTGACACCGCTCGGATCGTGCTGGGGAGGGAATCCGTATAACATGGGCGATCTGCGTTCGATAGGTGGATACTCGAGCGTTTCATCGGTGAGTGTCACATATTCCGACGCCGGTGTGACGGCAAGTGTCACATTTCAGACAAATAAGGGTGAGGTTACTATCAATGGGGGAGATTTTTATAAAGCGTTTAACTTGAGAGCGCCTGGGCGGATTTCTTTGAAGTCAGGACTCTACAATATTGAGAAAAAATGACATGGTGTAGTACAATACTCTCGTGCCGACTATTTTTCACGCCAACACTCCATCTCCGAAGGGTTCCACTCTGGGGCCGCTGACGTGTTTTGCGGTGAAGCCCGATGGGGTACGGTTTGAAACTCAGGAAGAAGGGGAGACGGTTATTTTATTTCTGCGCCAGCATATTGTGGTGAATGTCCCTTGGATTATCATGGCGGTCATTATGATTTTTGCCCCGACTGTATTATTGCCGTTGTTTTTCAGTATGATCCGTCTCTCTGTGACGATACCTGTGGGATATATTGTCGTCGGCTCTATTTTTTGGTACGTCGCGACGTTTGGATTTATATTGGCGAAATTTTTAGGGTGGTTTTTTAATATTTATATTGTTACGAACGAACGGCTTGTTGATATTGATTTTTATTATCTTTTGTATAAACATTTTTCCCAGGCAGAGTTGACGAAAGTTCAGGACATTTCCTATACGGCAGGAGGTATTTTATCAACCATATTTAATTACGGTACTGTTCGCGTGGAGACCGCAG
This sequence comes from uncultured Gammaproteobacteria bacterium, assembly GCA_964355625.1. Taxonomy (GTDB): domain Bacteria; phylum Patescibacteriota; class Microgenomatia; order UBA10105; family UBA927; genus CAYHEJ01. The sequence goes on along the minus strand of CAYHEJ010000079.1, from coordinate 3,231 downwards.
GTGAAATGCCAAATTTGGAGTTTGATATGGTGCCATATCCGCAACGCGTTGTAGAAACAATCCGGAGTTTGATAGAACAGACGGAGCAAAATCCATGAATCCACAAAATTTTCCAGCGGCACTTTGGTTTATCATGAAAACGCTTACCGTGTTGGGGTTTGTCATTTATTCAGTTTTTGCCGCCGTCATGGTGAGACAGGAACATCTCATGGCTGATGTACTGGAGGAAGGCTTTGAGCCTATATTGCGTATTTTGACCTACATACATTTGGCTGCAGCGCTTTTCATGATTCTTCTTGCTCTTTTTCTCCTGTAAACGCTTCGTGATAAGATAACTCTATGCAGATAAAATCAAGCGTTGGTCTTGCTGTGGGGCCGGTGGATGCGACTCGTTGGGGGCAGGTGCTCGTGTTGCCTCATGCATACGGTATCCTCGAAATTGAGGACACCCAGGGGCATGCTCAGCAAGAAGGTATTGGGATATTGTCGCAGATGGGGCAATTATTGAGTGAGCCGGTGGTAAGTCTCAAGGCTGTTGAAGAGATAGCCGATCGGGTAGCACGTCCTATTGTTCAAACACTCATTCTGCTTGTTCCTGTGGGAAACGTGGTGTATCTGGTTATCCGCGGTAAAGGAGTAATTTATCTCAAGCGGGGAGAGGAGCTCGCGAGTCTCATGCATCAGGATGGAGCTGTCTCCGGAGAGGCGAGAGACGGTGATACCTTTCTCTTGGCATCGGTTGGATTTTCTACTGTACTTTCTCACAAAGAACTTACCGGCCTTTTTGATCATCAGCCGCCCCCGGAAATTGCTGAGAAATTGACGCTTCTTCTGCATGAAAAAACCCAAGGCGAAGGAAGTGTGGCTCTCGTGTTTGGCATTAAAGAAGTCCTGCCGGTCGTACCACTCCGGCATCACCCACGGAAATTGAAAGCGCTTCTGGTTGTTGGGCTTGCGTTTCTTTTCGCCACCAGTGTCGTATTGGGTATTTATAAACAGACAACCGTCAAAAAGAATCAACAGGTGAACACTGCGCTTATTGATGGGCAACAAGCGCTGGAAGAAGGAGTCGCGCTTCTTGAGCTTAATCCCGTGAAAGGAAGGGAGCGCTTGAACGAGGCAAAACAATTACTTGATCCTTTGATGCATACTATTTCAAAGAGGACCATCGAAGGCCGTAGGTTGGCAACACTTTATCAACAAGTTACCGATAATTTGACGCAGGCTATGCAAGTGGTGCAGTCACCTATGACTCTCTATTACGATGTGTCACTTCTCAAAAAAGGTGCAGTCGCGAGTAACATAGCCCGTGATGGAGATTCTTTGGTTATCAGTGATCAGGTAACCAATACAGTCTATCAGCTCAATATTTCATCAAAAAATGCACAGATAGCAGGGGGAGGCAATCTTTTAAAAAATCTTTCATTTGTCGGGGTTCGTGGAGATAGTATCTACATAGTTACCCCGGAGGGTATTGCTGAGCTACGCCTCGGAGATAAAAAAACAACACTCGTTGTAAAGAAACCTGCCTCGCTGGCAGGTGGGGACGAGCAGTGGGGGACGATTTCTTCTTTGGTGTCGTTTGGCGGGAATTTATATCTTCTGGATACGCAAAAGAGCCGTATTTGGAAATATGTGGCCACAGAAAAAAACTTTTCCGAAACACGTGAATATCTCAATCCCGATACTCTGCCGGATCTTTCACAAACGAAAGGAATGGCGATAGACGGATCTGTATGGATGGGCACTACAAATGGGAAAATATTGCGTTTTACCCAAGGGAAAGAAAATACATTTATTCCTAAAGGCGTGGACCCGACGTTTGGGACGCGGCTTTTGGTCTATACGAGCGATGATACAAAAAACGTGTATGTGTTGGATAGCCAAAACAACCGTGTCGTAGTATTGGATAAAGAGGGAACCTATCTAGCGCAGTATCGTTTCACTGCCGCCCCGGCGCTCACAGGTCTTGTTGTTTTTGAGGCGCAGAAGAAGGTGATACTTCTTTCAGACGGTAAGTTATATGGGATTGACCTTAAATAATTATGAATATTCAAAACAAAAAAGCCCTGTTTGATTACACCATCCTTGAGCGGTTTGAGGCGGGAGTTGCCCTGACCGGTGCTGAGGTAAAATCTATTAAAGGGGGTCATGCACAGTTGGACGGGTCGTTTGTGCGGATTATTGGCTCTGAGGCATATCTAGTAAATGCTCAAATATTTCCGTTTTTATACGCACGGCCTGAGGGGTATGACCCAAAACGGACGCGCAAGCTTCTATTGCACAAAAAAGAGCTATTAAGCCTAAAAAGTAAGATAGAAGGCGCCAATTTGACCTTGATACCTCTGTCTTGGTATACTAAAGGACTTCTGGTCAAGCTCGAAGTTGGTCTTGCCCGCGGTAAGAAACAGTACGAAAAACGCGAAGTGAAGCGCCGTAAAGATCAAAAACGAGAACTCGAGCGGGAATTTAGAGGGAAGATTAAGTAATGGGGATGATTGATTCGACGAGAGACGTACGTTAAAAACTGCAAGCCGACTTTGATAGATAGTCGTAAAAGAACTATTAAATTTTATCTGCTGATAACTCAGACAGAAAACAGGCACTCCGTGAGGAACTCGCAGTTTTGCGAGAGTACTTCGGAATGTCTCCTCGACTTGCGCTAATTGCGTAAAGAGAGGCGTTTAGCGATAATTTTTCTCGGTGGATTGCGCTAGGCGGAAACTTAGCCGGGACGTCAGAAACTAATTGACCGATTAGTTTCGGAGAAAAATAGGTCAACCCTTCGGTGAAATCAATTGTCCATTTTTGCCACCGGAGAATAAATGGATTACGCTTGTAGACGTTTTTAAAGTATCCTTTCGGACCCGAGCTCACTACTCGGCATCTCCACCCTTCGTCCCGACGTAACGTCGGGACTACGCGTGGCAGGCCACACTCAAAAAGTTATGAACCTTCTTGATTTTATTTTCCCCAAACGGTGCGTCGGTTGCGGGAAGATTGGCAGGTATTTTTGTGAGAAGTGCCGATCAACTATTCGGGTGATTAAGGAAAATGAGGCAATCTGCCCGATGTGCGGAAGACCGGCAATTGACGGGATGACACATCCCCGATGTCAATCTCTCTATTCTATTGATGGACTCATAAGTTTTTTCCATTACGATGGGGTAATTCAAAAAGCAATAAAGGCTATTAAATACAGTTATGTTTCGGACTTAACGGATGAATTTA
>CAYHEJ010000078.1:0-4899 GCA_964355625.1 uncultured Gammaproteobacteria bacterium | reverse complement strand
TTGAAGTGCATAATCTTTATGCATGATAAAAAACTGACTGCCGTTCGTATTCGCCCCGGCATTTGCCATAGCGATCGTACCGCGGGTATAGTCGCGCGTCACCGGCTCATTGTCAAACCGATACCCCGGTCCGCCGGCTCCCGTACCATCGGGATCTCCGCCTTGAATCATAAAACCTTTGATAATTCTGTGAAATACCGTGTTGTTGTAAAATCCATCGCGGGCGAGGGACACGAAATTGTTTACCGTCATGGGAGTATCTTGTGCAAAAAGTGTGAGTTTCATCGTGCCTTTGGTCGTTGTGATCGTGACGCTATAGACTTTTTTCGTATCTATCGCCATTGCCGGAGGTCCGTTGTAGGTTTTCGGTTTTGGGGTTGGGGTTGGGGTTGGGGTTGGAGAATCCATAGGTTTTTGTGTTGTCGTGCGAAGAAATACTATCCCCACGATCACTGCCAAACCGATCACCAATACAACTTTTTTCATGAAAGTATTATTTAAAAAGCCGGATGATTTTCGCTTTTTGCTTCAGCTCTGCAAACCACGGTTGAATTTTTTCACTCACCTTCTGAGACTCAAGTGCAGATCGGGCTTCTCCCCGGAGCTCTGCTTCGCCGGTTGCAGTCATTGTCGTGCGGTTTTTGGCAATAAAATCATCCACTTCCGTATCTGCTACCGCAACATCTTTCCCTAAGATTTTCTCGACGGTGAGCTGAAGTCGGATCTGGTTTTCAAAATCAGTCTTGGTCATCCCCTGATATTTTAAAAGATCGTCGAGCTTTACATCCGGTCCGAGCGTTTTTACCAAATCATTCATTTTTGTTGTGACGTCTTCTTTGGATATGACAACGCCCTTTTGTTGAGCCGTGTCAGCGATGAGCCGTTCACTGATCATGCTTTCGAGCGTTTGCTGTCCAAATCGGGTCGCAAGAGACTGATTTAAATCCCAACGGAAAATAGGCTTTCCGTTGACGAGTGCCGCGACGATAAATCCGCGGCTCCCGAGATACGCCCCCAATACGACTAACACCACGACAACGAGCGCGATCCATCGAACGCGGGCATTATTCATCAAATCTTTAGAAGAAAACGTTGGGGATGCGGGCATAGGCACTAAATTTTCAGTTTTCGCATCAATCATTTCATGACGGCGAGATTTTTTTTCAACTTTTTTTGCTTTTTGCATATGATCCCCCTTTTTGATTTATAAATACTTGCCAAGGATACCACAGGCGACGGCTTAGCGCAATAAACCAAGAAATTGAGCGGCCTGAAGCTGCGCTTCGTAGGCATCCGTCGTCGTCATCAATCTACTAACCCGTTCAATTCGCTGAGCGACATGCGGCAAATAAAACTTCTTTGCCTCTTGAGTGCGCAAAAAAATATCTTCAGCTCGCACGGGTTTAGAAAGTGTTAATCGCCCAAGATCGCTCGCATCAGCGTCTTGCATGGTGTGAAGGATGTCTAGAAATTTTGTTTCTCCCTTAAGACTAGTAGGATCTTCTAATCCGGAATGATAATAAATTAATGCAATAATCAGATTTCTTTCTGCTATCGTAAACTGGCTTGTTGCCGGATGTGTGGCAAACTCCACTGCCGCTTCTAAAGCATGGTTGCCGTTATTTTCTTCTCTCCCCTGCCGAATGTCATGCCACTTAAGTGCCTCCAGCGTACACCGTTCTATAAAAACAATATTCGGATCATGAGCAAATTGTATACGAACCAAACCCGCTGTAATCACCTGTGTCCGGGCGATATGGGAGTCACCATGCGGATCTTTTGGATCAACTGTATGCTCGGGTCTAAATGATCGTATTACATCCTGCGTCGGTATATTTGCGCCTAATTTTTCACGAATTCTATTCACCCCATATATAGCAAGATCCTTCGTTAAGCGCCATGATAGTTCTGCTAATGCCATAATTAGTGTATAATCTACACTAACTCAGCCGGGTGGTCAAGGAGAAATTAGAGGATCTCTACGATTGTGGGTTTTCTATCTTTAAATGAATACACTTCAGCCGGCCGGGCACGGCCTAAGGTTTTTTTTCGAAAAGAATCTTTTAGCATACCGAGAGAAAGAATTTTTTTTCTAAAATTACGTTTATCGAGCGGACGATTCAAGATAGCTTCATACACATGTTGCAATTCACCAAGCGTAAACTCATTGGGCAATAAACTATACACGATATTGGTATACTCTATCTTCCACTGCAGGCGCTGGACTCCATACTGCAATATCGATCCGTTAGGGCCTTTTTGTTTCGTATCTGCGATAGACACCCAGTTTTTTTTAGCTTTCTCCGGTATCATGTTATCGGCAACCAGCATGTAGTACACCACAGTCACGGGATTGGAAATCGTATACAGTTGTTCGATAAATCCATCCTCTATTGATAACCCGGTAGATGTGGCAATTAAAACCTCAACCTCATGATCAAGCGAGTTACCTTGGTGCAGCTCAGTCTGCGGAGGCAAATAAACCTTAAGTGACCCGTTGACAACAGTGAATATGATGAGCTTTAGACTAACCGTATGCGTTTGTTTCATAATCAAACCCGTGAGACGGGACAATATGGACGGAGTACACAATGTAAACAATCAGGATTCTGCGCTTTACACACAGCTCGTCCGTGGTCGATCAAAAAATACGTCAAAGAAAACCAGTCAGCTCTGGGAATCACCCGCATCAATTCTATTTCAATCTTATTCGGGTCGGCGTCTTTAGTGTAATCGATCACCGGTTTACCATTCCGCTCAAACACCATGAGTTTCTTTCCACTGATTTTGGTCAAATCGACCAATCTCAACCGCTGACTGAGGCGGTGCACGTGGGTATCTACCGCGATCCCCTCAATAACATTGTACGCGTTGCCCAATACGACATTCGCGGTTTTTCTGGCAACGCCCGGTAGCGTCAAAATGTCCTGCATGGATTTAGGCACGATCCCATAATATTTCTCTTTGACAATTTTGGCAGACGCAAGTATGTTTTTCGCCTTAGCATGATAAAAACCAGTAGACTTGATATCCTGCTCAAATTCTTGGAGATCTGCGTTTACATAATCATCAAGGATTTTATATTTGACAAAAAGTGTTCCAGTTACTTTATTTACCATTTTGTCTGTACACTGAGCTGACAAAATGACCGAAACGAGGAGCTCCCAAACATTTTTGTATTTCAGCGCAATCGACGCCGTAGGATAAGCATTTTTAAGAGTTGATACGATTTTCTGTGAGTCAGTCATTGCATTTCTCCTTTTTGCTTTCTACAATATACCATAATGAGTATTGTCAAACTACAATTCCCGCATATTTCCCGATTATTCTCCGCAATCCTTTGGATTCTTCTTATATGTCTTTATTATGTTAATGTTTCTCCTCTAAAGACCACTGCATATTTTTTGCCGATACTCCGCCACCCTTTTGTAGCCAAAATTCATATTGAGGTTGCCTCTCTTCTCTGGGATGAAGGATTTCAAAAAACTGCAAAACAAGAACTCATCTTGGCTCAGGATCTCGCAAAACCCGGCGACTCCTCGGTCCTCGGGGCAGCCACACTTCAAGACCAATGGGAAGGACAACCAAAAATACTGAAGGCTTCTTATCTCTATTGGAAAAAAATTGCGGAGGAAAAACCAGACTACCGCGATGCGTATATTCAGGCAGGATCGCTCACCTACCAGCTTGATAACATCGATGAAGCGAAACGTCTCTTACAGAAAGCCCAAGACCTCGATCCAAACTTCCAACCTGCCTCAACTACTCTTTCTTTTCTGTCGAGGCTTTAGGGGGCGTGGCTTCTTGGGGCTTCTCGACAGTCGCGGCTTCTGCGGGAACAACTGCGGCTTGAGCTGCGGCTGCTACCTCTGCTGCGGCCTGGGCCTCTGCTTCCTTCGTCACGAGAGGACCAACCTTCACAACAGTCAATCCTTTTTCGGTTAGAACTGCAACACCGGCTGGAACTGAAAGATGTTCTACGGTAAGCTCCTGATTGACTTCCAAAAGTTTACTCACATCAACGGTTATATGCTCCGGTAATTCGGTTGGCAGCGCCTCTACCTCAATCTCGTCAAGAACCATGAGTAATACTCCCAATTTCTGGGCGACTACTGGACACTCTCCGACGAGCTCAACAGGAACTTTTGCGTGCACTTTCTCTTTGAGATCGACTTGATGAAATTCTACATGAAGGGGTACGTCGCTCACCGGATCCACTTGAACGGTGTGTATGAGGACCGGCCGGACATCTTTATCAATAGAAAGTTCGATAAGTCCAGTCTCACCAGCTTGTTTATAAACAGAGAGAAATGCAACCTCCTGCACGGACACAGAAACGCTCTTGACTTTATTTCCGTATACGGTTGCCGGGAGTAAACCCTTCTTCCGTAATGATTTTACTTTTCGTCCGACGATGGTTCGTTTCTGTCCTTCGAGCGTGTATTTTTTCATTTGATAAATTTTATTCTCGTCAACTGATCTTGCAATATTGTGGTATTGTACTGTAATTCCCCGTCTTTTGCAACCAACCCGGCTCCCCCGCTCTCATCGGTTGCCACCCAAAAAACCGGATACCGGACAATGGTCGAGACTACGGTATCGCTTATACCCGGATGCTTGTACCACAAAAGATCCAATAGTGCGCCACCACGGCCAAACGGTAATTGCGCCCGCCTGTTGTACAAAATTTGTACCTTCTTCTCGCGTCCGGGTGGGACATCAAACGCAACACCAAGGGACTGTGCCCCGGCAGGACCCTCAGTTTTTTCTATATAAGGTAATTGCGGCAACTTTGTAGATTTACTATCGCGAGACAAAACGGTGATGCCGTCGAGCGTCACGCCGTTTATGGAGCTATCTATTGGGACTATAAACCGCAGATATGTTCTATACGAGCCG
>CAYHEJ010000077.1:0-4905 GCA_964355625.1 uncultured Gammaproteobacteria bacterium | reverse complement strand
CAAGAGAAAACTTTGTTATACTCATAGTGTGCTTAGTAGAGTCTATAAAAATTGAACAACTTCTGGATAACCTATGATCGACCTAACTGATCTGGCAACGAGGATAAATATCGGCGTCGCGCTTCTTTTGATCGTGTTATTGCTTTTTTTCCTATTCCTCGCTAAATTTCCAAACAAACGATCCTCACATAAGCAGACTAAAGGGTAAGAAGATTGACGGGCACCGTATTTGCTGATTTATTCCATACCAACGCCATGTTGAGATTTTTTTGGATAAGATATTTGCGGGTGAGCACGTTTATGTCCTCTTTTGTAACACTTTCTAGCCTTTTGATATAGTCATCCAAAGATAAAATCGGTTCATGAAAAATTTCCTGCCGACCGTAATACTCGCCCATAAATTCCGGATCTTCACTTTTGAAAGCAAGCATGGTTTTTAACCTTTTTTTGGCGACAACAAGTTCTTCATCGGTTACACCCTTCTCAGCCGCGAGACTCACCTCAGTAAGTATAGCCTTGACTGCTTCTTCGACTTTGGCTGTCGCGACACCAGCATAGATAGTCCAATACCCCACATCTGCCCAACTGTCGCTGCTTGATCTCACGTGATAACACAAACCCCGCTTCTCACGAACTTCTTTGAAAAGACGTGATGTGAAGGATACTCCCATGATCAAGTTAAACAAATTCCAAGCAAACCGGTCTCCACTTCCGCGGGCAAATGTGCGGAGACCGAGGATCAGGTGCGCTTGCTGGGCATCGGGCTTGGTGACGACGGCAAGAGTTGGTTTGATTTGGTGTTCTTTGACTTTTTCTGGGTCGCCTGGGTCGCCTGAGTTACTTAGGTTACCGAACCAATCCTCGGTTTTGCTGCTGATAGCTGAGAGCTGATTGCTGATTGCTCCAGCCAGAGTAACCACCATCTGCGTCGGCTTGTACCAGGCCTGGTGGTACGCTTGCAGGGTTGCACCCTGCAGGGAGCGGAGTGAGTCAACTTCACCGATGATCCGCATGCCCAGAGGTGTGCCCGGATACATCATGGAGTGAAATACTTCACCGACTTTCGCCGCCGGTTCATCGTCATACCGCTTCATTTCTTCCAAAATCACATCACGCTCTTTATCAACGTGCTTTTGTTCGAGTAATGGCGCCAGAGCAAGCTCTTTATTGATGTCTAGCGCTAACTCCCAGTCAGTGCTAAGTACCTTGTTGTGATAGTTTGTAATATCAATATCCGTGTATGCATTTTGCAGTCCCCCAGCCCGTTCTATCGTGTTGACGTCATCTGTCGTGGGGTATTTTTTGGTGCCTTTAAATACCATATGTTCGAGGAAATGGGAAATGCCGTTTATTTCCGGTGTCTCATAGCGGCTGCCAACGCCAACCATAACGGATGTCGCAATGCTATTGACTCCCTCCATCGGGACGAGGATGAGCCGGACGCCATTGGGAAAAACGGTTTTATCAAAGGGAGTGGAAGCCATAAGACATCATTGAAGAATACTTATATGTTTTTCGACCGTATGCAAGCGATCATTCATGGTTTTATGTTGATCGGAGTGAAGGGTTTGTTCTTCACGTTTCGTCTCAATATCACCGACGAATTTATCAAGTTTTTGCATAACTTTATCAAATTTTTCGGTCGAGTCTTCTTTGGTCGGAAATACAAGCTTCATTGAATCGATAAGCCAATTTATATCAGCGAGGGTAAGAGTAGGTTTGAATTTCTTCATATCCTCTACTCTACTGCGTGCAGAGATAGAGGTCAATACCTTGTACGTTTTTCGCAACCCCTGTATCATAGAACCATGTCCCCTGATGAAATACGAGAAGACATTGAGCTCCGCATTGTGGAGCTTGTAAAAAACCTGCTTGCTGCAGGCAGTATTACCGACGAGCGGGCCAGACAAATCTCCCAGCGGGCTTTGGACGTCCTGACCCCCGGGGCGACGCTTGAAGAGCTTTACCGGACCATACCGAAGCTTGATGATGGCATGAGTGAGCTGGCGCCCGTCGTCCTGCCGTTTATGCGTGAATACGAGGAAAATGTAACCAAACAGGCACAAACAAATGTCGAAGAGTTGATCCGTCAGGGCCAGTACGACGCGGCGGTGAAGCTCGGCCAGCAGGCGATTGATAAAAATATTGACCTTATTTGGAAAGGTTCTGCCAAAGCTCCCACCTCAAATTCCTCGTCGTAACGTCCTATATCCTTGACTAAAACGCCGATTTTTGGTACCCTTGATTTTTCCGCCTGACAAATATATGACAGAAATTGAAAACCAAACATATATTGCAGCTCGACTCAATCGCCATCCGGATCACCACAGATGGCTTGAACAGTTTATAACGTGGGGTGATGACCATAATGTCGAACATGCTATCCAGTTTCAGCCAACCGCCGGTATATTTGTGCGTTTTCGAGAAGAACTTTTCCCCCATAAAAATACCCTGACCCATCAAGAGTCAGCAAATCAACGTGTAGGACATATTTATTTTATTCACCATATCAACACAGTTGGCACCATTTACGCAGTACCAGTAAAAGTGCGACCTGATGGACGAACGCTAGAAGGCGCTCAACATGGATCTATTGTTCTTACAAAAACCATGGCCCAAAATCTTGATCATAAAACAGCACCACCCGCATGGTATATAGCACAAGTTTTTGATATGAAACCTTTTATTGCCGGCGCGGACGCCATTTTTGACGCTCAATTATTGGAGCGACTTATCCCCTCTACTGTGATATTTGAGTCATTTTCTTGACTTTTTTAGTCCTATAGTGTATATTTTGCGTCTATCAAACTATGAGCGAATGGATTGTTATTTACCAATATAGCGAATCTCACGAGGAAACCGTGCTTGTCCAGCCGGTCCAGGCTACGAAACGCGTGACCTTCCGCTCCCCCATATCCATCCGCCAGTTTTTAGGCATTGCACTTCTGGCTATTGGCCTCGGAGGCATTCTCGGCCCGTACACACCCAATATTCGATTAGAGACTGCGCAAGCGATTAGGAGCTATCAGAAAGAACAAAAACCGCTGCCGAAGTCTGTGCCTGTGGTTTTCGAACCGCTGACCACGCCTGACGGCGCCTCGATAGACCCGATAAACAATGAATTTAGCCTCATCGTCCCCAAAGTAGGCATCAACGCTGCGGTCATACCTGGTATCAATCCCATGAGCCCAAACAGCTATACTGAAGCGCTCAAAAAGGGCATCGCCCACGCCTCAACCTCATTCTTACCTGACGAGGATGGTACGGTCTACCTTTTTTCTCATTCCACCAACTACGACTGGTTTGTGAAGGATCTCAATGCCGTGTTTTACATGCTTAAAAACCTCGAAAAGGGCGATGTGGCCATCATTATATATAAAGGAACACGCTATACGTACAAAATCACCGACAAAAAAATAGTCTCCCCGAGCTCAACTGCGTACCTCATGCCTACCGCAGGAAAGCGTAATCTGATCCTGCAGACGTGTTGGCCCCCTGGGTCTGTCTCCGAACGACTCTTGATTTTTGCCGATCTTATTGAGGAACAGACCCATAACACTTGACAAACGGTTCTCATTGTGATATAGTCCGCAAACTGTATTATGAATAAAAACACTATCGTTCTATCTCTTGTCGCTTGTATTACCGGCTTTGCTGGACTTGCCTCCCCAGTTTACGCTGATATGTGTACCACACAATATGGCGGCACCACCACCTGTTCCCCTTCTGACTTAACCATAAATAAACAAGTCTTTAATCCTATAACAAAAACGTATGTCGAAAATTTGACCACGACTGATCCGACGTATGCTCCGACTGCTGAAGTCACCTACCGATTAACAGTTCATAACGGCAGCGGTGAGACATTTCAGGCCAATGTCAAAGATACGCTTCCTCCCTATTTGAGTTTTGTTGCAGGGCCCGGAACGTATAACAAGGATACGCGGGTTTTGGAATTTACACTCGAAAACCTGATTGCAGGCGAAACACGAACTATTGAAATTCTTGCAAAAGTAGCTGATGCCAATGCGTTTCCGGCAGGTAAATCACTGTTTTGTGTCGTCAACGTCGCCGAAGTTAGGGCTTTGAATCGATTTGATACGGATAGTACACAGGTATGTTTGCAAAATGGAACATCCATCGCCACGACCCTGCCGGTTGCTGGCTTTGACAACCTCACACTGCTCCTGCCATTTGCAGGCGTGGGGTTGGGTGGATTTGCGCTTTTGAGAAAACAAAAACCCGCTTCGACCGCGAAGCGAGGCGAGAGAGGCTGAACGGCTTTACCATATGAGTATCCCCTGCCGGGGGAAAGAATAAGCAATAAGCGAATAAACAAATAAGCAATAAGCGAATAAAACCGGCAGAGATAGCCGGTTTTTTGATGGTGAGCATCGAACCATATGTGGGCTGATGGCACATTAAAAAGTAAATAACTTGAGAATCAAAAATGATCGAAATGGGTCAGTTTTCGTGGAGTCTTTTAGAAGGTTTACCAACTATTGCGCGGTGAACGTCATCAGTCCATTCAAAAATAGCGCCGAGAGCACCCGTCATATGACCAAGCGTCTCATCTATATTATCGAAGCGATTTAACTTTTATTTATGACTTTTTACAATTTGAAGTTTTGTATCAAAAACTTCTTTGAGTTTTTTGACATCATCGTCGGTAATCATGTCTATACTCTACATCGTGAAAAGTTGGGGGTCAAGAGTTTGGTAATCGGTAATCGGTAACTGGTAATCAGCACATTACAAATCTAGCTTCGCAAGGCACTCCCTTGCGAGACTAAATAATAGGTCAATTTTCGGGAGGTATTTTTAAGGGTTTACCGATGATAGCCTTATGGATATCGTCAGTCCATTTAAGAATGCCTCCCAAGGTAGGCATGACATATTCAGTCA
>CAYHEJ010000076.1:0-4924 GCA_964355625.1 uncultured Gammaproteobacteria bacterium | reverse complement strand
TTCAGACGTGTGCTCTTCCGATCTATCAGCACGTATCGGAACAATAAACTCCTGCGGCGGAGTATCTGTGTATGTCCTATCTGTCTGCCATCGAATCTTTATATATGCATAGAGGGAATTAGGTGCTCTTGTGAGACGAGATACCAGCTCCTTTGGATTTTGATATTTTTGTGCAACGGACACTCCTGATTGAGGTATCACTTCGAATTCATCTAAATACGCAAAGGCGCCGCTAGTTGTCGTGTCAATAGTGAAGCGAACATACTTTGTATCAACAGGACGATCGAATAGATCAATTCTCTCTGACTCAATATTGTCTTTTCTGTCTATTACTTTTATCCAGGTGACGCCATCAATAGAATACTCAATATGATACGAACTTGGGACTCTTGGTCCTTTTTCAGACGAAAAATACACTCCTTGAATACTTTGAGGTTTCCCCAGATTAATCGTAATTACTGCCGGAATGGAATCACCGATCCATCCTGAGCGAACGCCGAAATTTCCGTCTATCAGATTACTTGGAAGAAGATAAATAAACGGTTCTCCGGTACGCTGAGATGCTGTCGCAGATACTTCTACAGTGGAGTTATTTATGTACTCTGTTCTTTTCTGGACATAAGCAGAAACTTCCTCGGTGAAGAGATTATTCTTCTCTTTTGTACTTATATTAATGTTGGGAACTGCTGAAAGAGTCAATTCAAGCTTATATGGAATCTCAACGGGAAACATTTTTTCAGGCAAGATTGTCATGGCCTCATTAGATAATTTTACTTCTCTTTTTTTATCTATCACTTCGAGCGCTTCTTGTGTACGGTTAATAAGACCTTTCTCATTACTATAATCTAAAAAGATTATCTGAGGTAATTTATATTCCCGATTCGAAATTTTCTCAAGAATTCGAGCAAACTGACTTTCTGTTCTATATGGACGCCCTTTTAGGTTTGGGTAATACTGATCTTTCACAACGGACCATTCACCCAACAAATCATTCAGACCGTTTGCATATGGATACTGATATACAACGACATTATCAGGAAGTGTAGGAAACTGTTCTCGAAAACTTGTATAAAATTGTTTCGTTCTTTTGTGTACAGTGGTTAAAAGACCATATTCAATTTTCCACAACCATAAAATATTAGTTCCTACAAATACACTCACTATAACCTGTACCACTAAACGAGCTAATTTTTTGTCCCGATATGTTTTTTCCACATACTTACCTATCTCAAAAAGTATTGTCGCACAATAAAGACATACGCCAAAAAATGCATAATACTCGTACCTTCTCGTATTCCATAGATAATCCTGCCCAAGAACTGAGTCTGTTGAGGGTATAGCATAGGACGTCATGACGGTCCAAAGGATAGTCCAAATGAGGGAAAAATAATATAGATTTCTATATTTTGACCTACGTTTAATAAATGTTACGAGAGAAACTACCAGAAAGCTCACCCATCCAATAAATGTAAAAAAGAATAATCTGATAGCGTCTCCATGACCAATTATCGTAATAATTTTCTCCCGCAAAAAATTTAGCCCTTCATACGGCAACCAGAGACTGGCATAATATCTGCCAAAAGCAAGTAAAACTCTCCACATAAGTAATATATACTGATTATCGCTTTGAAGTCGAAGCCGAAATTGCACTGAATCGTCGGCATAATCACCAACCACGTCTCCAAGAGCGCTTCGGATTACGAGATATAAAACCACCACACCGAAATATAGCCCCATGCGGTATAAAAATGCGGCAATATATTTTTTATCTATCTTAAAATGAAATAACAAATCATACGCAATGAGTACGCCGACAAGCATCAAGCCTGATTCTCTGTTATAAAAAGCCAAGAATGCAAAAAACAACGAGAGAAAAAGAAGATACAGTTTCTTTTTCTGCATATACAAACGGTACCCCAAAAATGATGAAAATACACAAATCATCATAAACGCATAATAGGAGTTAAAACTCCCCCACGTTATAACATCGTGATACGTAATACTTGCCACAAAAAATAATGATCCTGCTACGGCAATTGTAAATATATTAGTTAAAGACAATAAAACAAAAAAAGACAACAGAGATGCTATAGTATGAAGAAGTATGGCAACGGCATACCATCCTGCGGGATTCCAGCCAAAAAGAAGATAGTTTATGTAGTAAATATATGCATGCGAACGGAATAATCCTTGTAAAGTGTGTGGTACTGCCATAAGCCAGGCAGTCTCATACCCCATAAAAAACCAAAACTGTGTTACCAGTCCCCACGCCGCAAAAGAGATAAAGATAAGAAGCAGACAATGGAATAATATTTTTCTCTCAATAATATATTGCAAATTTCGTTTCATGACTTAAATGTATCTGTTGGATGCAAGAAAAGCCTGATCAAATATACGATCCCAGGAAAATTTCTTCGCATACTTAACGGCGTTATTTCCGTATAAGTCTAATAATGACGCATTCGACAAAACTGAAATCAATGTACGAGCGATCGAGGCAGGATCAGCATCACAAGCTTTCCCACACTTATTCTTCTCAATATCCTTCCACACATCGGGAACTTTTGTAATAACTACCGGAAGCCCTGCCGCAAGATACGCTTTCACTTTGCCAGGATCAGTATGCCGGATGAAGTTATCCTGTGTGTCTTCGTATGGAGCGATCGCGAGTGAACATTTTGACAATTGAATCTCAAGATCTAAGTGATCAGAAATATATCCATGAAAAGTGACATATTTTTTAACACCTAGACGCATGACTAAATCCTTTAGTGCCTCTTCATACTCACCAGCACCATAAATATCAAAATGAAACTCCGGTACCTTTTTAATAATTTCCGGAATTGCCTCTATGACAAGTTGTACCCCTTGTTTTTTGGTAAGATGACCCATGTGAGCAACATGGAACCTCATTCGCTCTGCCCTTTTCGGTTGAGGGATATCAATATCAGTCCCAACCGGAACTATAATTTGTTTTTTATTATTTTCCCGAGGTGATCCGTGTTCCTCTCTCATCGTTGTCATCGCACTCGATAGATTCCATACGACATCACTTCTCTCAACTGCTTTTTTATCTATCCAAAGATAAAATATATTTGCAATTGAATTATTAAACCTTTTTGGAATGTAATCGATCGTATAGAATACGACCCGCTTCACAAAACCTAATTTTTTTAACACGATTCCAGTATAGGTATTTATTCCATCAACCCCGATATATATATCATAAGGTCCATGACTCCGCACCCAAACTATGGTTAAAATTATGTCTTTTACTACACTTATATATTGATTCTGAATAAATTTTACAAATCGAACTATTTTTGGAGCGACGCTCAAAGAATCGTATATACGATAATACGAACGGGTGTCATGCGCAAAAATAAATGGATGAGAGATAAATAGAAGCTTTGGTACTTTTCCAGCGCAATATTTCTCCAGGGAGTGAGGAGGTCCAGTCGTGTATTCGTGAGTTACAATAACGATTGAATTATTCTTTAAGAGTTGAGTTATATTAATTCGTATACCAATCTATCGTCTTTTGTAAAACATCCAATAGTTTCGTTTTTGCGTAAAATCCAATTTTTTCCTTTGCTTTTCGGTTATCACTATTGCGCCTAAGACTTCCGTCCGGTTTTGACGTATCAAATTCTATACTCGATTTCTTTCCAGAAATTAAAATAATCATCTGTATTAGATCGCTAATTGAAACTTCCTCATCTGTCCCAAGATTTATAGGGTCAGCAACTGGATATTTTTCTATTGCTTGTATCATCCCATCTGCCAGATCTTCAACATAAAGAAATGCCCGTGTCTGTTTTCCGCTCCCCCACACTATTACCGGATTTTCTTCTTCTAACACTCTTTTGATAAGAGCAGGGATAACATGAGACGTTTTTGGATCAAAATGATCACGCGGACCATAAGCATTATATGGGCGAACTATCCCAACTTTCATGCCGAATTCTCCGGCATAATATGATCCGAGCTTTTCAGCCATTCTTTTGGCCCACCCGTAGCCTCCATTAGTTTCTTCCGGTTCTCCCCGTATGCCTTCTATTTCTGGCGTAGGAACAAGCGCGTCGTGAGGATAGATGCAAGCTGAAGAAACAACTAAAAATCGCTCAACGCCAGCTTTCTCTGCCGCTTCGAACATAATGGTCTCAATCAGTAAATTATCCCCAAGCATCGTCGCCTGATGAGTCCGGTTATACTCAATACCACCTACGCGGGCTGCTAAATTCATAACTATTTCCTGGTTTTTACATGCCTTTAAAGTGTCCTGCATATTGGTACATTCTCCTCGAATAAGCGCTACAGAGTTAATTACGTTGGATAAATTTATTTTTTTTCCGTGGTTAAAATTATCCAGCACTGTCACGTTTGCCCCTCGTGCAACTAATTTTTCCACAACATGACTCCCGATAAATCCCGCACCGCCGGTCACTAGTACTTTCTTGTTATTCCAAAAACTACTTTCCATAGTGTTATGATGTAAATACGCGAAGTATCTGAGACAGCTCACCTCCAGTAAGCTCCGGGTTATTTCCAAAATATAATCCCTGTGTATGAATGAGACTTGCGTTGGACATCTGTTTTGTATTTCGACTCTTCGCATACCGTGCATAAAACGGCTGCATGGTCATGTCGCCCCCAACGATAGGTCTAATTTCAACAACTTTTGCACACGCTTCTACCAGCTCATCTCGGATTTTCTGCGTCCTGCATACCACTGGAACTGCAAAATTTGATACCTGTTCGATATGATTGTAGCGGAGTGGATAATATTTTTTTCCATTTTTGTACAAATGCGAAGCGAGGAATAGAAAATTCTTCTCTCTTTTTAATACTATTTCATCAAAATATGGAATCTGAGTATTCCCGATAAACCCGTTAATCTCTGTTGGACGAAGATTATATCCTA
>CAYHEJ010000075.1:0-4951 GCA_964355625.1 uncultured Gammaproteobacteria bacterium | reverse complement strand
GTCACGATGGAAAATCCGTGGAAGCGAAAGACGTCAACTACAATATAAAAAATGTTACGTTTACCGTCATTGATCCACTCACCTTGAAAGCGACACTCAGTACGGCATATAGTCCGTTTCCTTCGCTTCTTGCTAAACCCTTATTTCAGGCAGGGTTGCGGGGTTTTGGAACATATAAAGTAGCGAATATACGATTAAATGGCGATAAAGTCCGATATATAAAATTAGTTCCTGTTAAAAACAGTCCATCAAGTCCAAAGGCACGGGAGTACAGGTTTTACCCGACGGAAACACGCGCGATTCTCGGCTATAAATTAGGAGAAGTAGACGAGTTAGACGATCTTACGCTCCCGTATGACATAGGATCATGGGGTTCATCGCACGTCGAAGCACATACGAGCTATAACCGCATTGTTTCGCTATTTTTTAATTTGAATAATCAGCTTTTTCAGGATAAAAATCTTCGTCACGCACTCGCGATCGGCGTACCGGCTATCCCATCAGAACATGCGCTTTCACCAATCACAAAAACATCGTGGGCCTACTCGGATAAAGTAAAGAAATATCCATCGGATCCTATCGAGGCCGCTAAAATGCTGAAATCCGCAAAAATTGCATCTGAATCCGCTTCCATCGCTCTTACGACATTTTCCCGCTATGCAGATATAGCCCAATCGATTGCTGATTCCTGGACAAGCCTGGGAATTCCTACTAATGTAAAAATAGTCAATTCCGTCCCTCCCGACTACCAAGTACTTCTGAGCGCCCAGGATGTACCCCCTGATCCGGATCAATATCCATTTTGGCATTCTACCCAAACTCAGACAAACATAACAGGTTTTGGAAACGTAAAAATAGACAAGCTTCTTGAAGATGGCAGACAGGAAATAGACACTGAGTCAAGGAAAAAAATCTATGCAGATTTTCAAAGGCGTCTTGTTGAAGAAGCCCCGGCGGTGTTTTTATATTATCCAATGATATATACTATACGAAGGCGCTAATCTATGAAACGTCGTTGGATAATTATTCTCGTGGTTCTCGGAGTTAGTGCTGTGGGATTGTTTGTGCGTCAAAAAATATCCGTGCAGTCGGCGGACGCCTCAAAAATTCAAACAGTAAATGTACTCCGAAAAGATTTCGTTAAGGATGTACGCTCATCGGGAAAAACCAAAGCCGGTAAATCCGTTCAGCTTAAATTTCAAACATCCGGACGGCTCGCATGGGTTGGAGTAAAAGAAGGTGATTCTGTACGCGCGTATCAGGCTCTTGCCGGTATGGATCAGCGTGAAGTACAAAAATCGCTTGAAAAATCTCTTCGTGACTATTCCAAGGACCGCAATGACTTTGAAGAAACCTGGCGTGTGACCTACAAAGGTATCCAAAACCCGAGTACTGCGCTCACTGATACCGTAAAACGGATTCTAGAAAAAAACCAATGGGATCTGGATCTTGCTGTCCTTGACGTTGAGTTGAAACACCTGGCAGTTGAGTATGCGACGCTCGTCACTCCTATTGCAGGTGTCATAACTCATATAGATACGCCGATTTCCGGAGTAAACATCACTCCGGCGGCATCGGTATTTGAAGTTGTTGATCCCACTACAATCGTCTTTGAAGCAAAAATTGATGAAGTAGATATCGGACTTTTATCCATCGGCCAGGAAGCAATCGTGACCCTGGACGCATTTCCCGACACTCCCTTTCACGCAACTATTTCTTCTATTGCTTATGCGGCAGAGTCTTCCGGCGGTGGAGCGACCGTTTTTCCCGTACAGTTGACCATCGCTGACACAACGAATCTCCGCGTTGGATTTAACGGCGATGTTGCCATTATTGCAAAAAAAGTACTACAGACACTCGTTGTACCAATATCGGCAATTCGCGAAGAAGGAAAAACGAAATATATTTACAATAAAACTGGTACGGAATATACAAAAATTCCTATTACTGTGATTATGAGTTCAGATGACGAAGCGGTAGTTAGCGGTGCACTTCAAGAAGGAGACGAGATTGTCATAAAAGGATTTGCTCAAATTCCCGCCAAAAAACTTTGACATGACCCATACCATTCTCGATATTTCGCATATTTCTAAAGTCTATCGAATGGACGGCGTCACATTCACTGCGTTATCAGATGTTTCCCTATGTTTATATAAAGGGGACTATGTCGCGATTATGGGACCATCGGGATCCGGCAAATCAACACTCATGCACAGTATCGGCTGTCTGGACCGGCCTTCCGAAGGCACTATTCACATTGATGGCATAGATATAGCCACAACCGATGAGAAAGAACTTGCAGGCATCAGGAATAAAAAAATCGGTTTTGTGTTTCAGCAATTTAATTTACTACGCAAAACTTCTGCGCTTGCTAATGTTGAACTGCCGCTTCTCTACGCGGGAGTACATGCATCCGAACGTCGTAAGCGCGCTCTAGAAACTCTTGTCGAAGTAGGACTCGCAGATAAAATCAACAATTTCCCGTCTCAGCTCTCCGGAGGCCAACAGCAGCGCGTCGCGATAGCCCGCGCACTTGTCACCAACCCCAGTATCCTTCTGACGGACGAACCGACCGGCAATCTCGATAGTACATCGGGAAAAGAAGTCCTCGCGTTGTTTGATTCACTCAATGCAAAAGGGCATACCATTGTACTGGTCACTCATGACGAAACGGTTGCTCAGCACACCAAACGGATAGTCAGAATTGCCGACGGAAAAATAGTAAAAGACTCAAAACGATAACATGGATATTTTTGAATTCCTTAAATTAGCACTTCGATCACTTCGAGCTAATAAACTGCGATCTCTTCTCACGATGTTGGGGATTATTATCGGTGTGGCGTCCGTAATACTTCTGGTTTCCATCGGTACGGGTCTGCAGGAATATATTACCAATACGTTTTCCTCCCTTGGATCTAATATGATTTTCGTCATGCCGGGAAAAGTTGATCTTAAAAGGGCTGGAGGAAGACCAGTTGCGACCGTCAGTAAATTTGAGATTGGAGATGTGCAGGATATTATGCGGGAAAGTACGTTTATAAAAGTTGCCACACCGGTGACGGTTGCCAATGCCATAATTTCATATAAAGGTAATTCAACAAGTGTCGAGACAAGCGGTATCTGGCCTAATTATTTGACCATGAGAAACTATACCATTGCACAAGGAGAATCACTCGTTCAGTCGGAAGTAGAACGGTCAAGAAAGGTCATTGTACTCGGATCAAAACCAGCAAAAGAATTATTCGGCGATGCTGAAGCGGTTAATAATTTTGTCACGATCAATGATATACGTTATCAGGTGAAAGGAATTTTAGATGCAAAAGGCGGTGGCGGAGGATTAGGTTCGGATGTGGATAATCAGGCGTTTATTCCGCTCACAACTGCCCTCCGGCAATTTGATCAAACGAGACCCTATGTGCTTCTGATAGAAGCACAGGACCAATCAACCGTAAG
This sequence comes from uncultured Gammaproteobacteria bacterium, assembly GCA_964355625.1. Taxonomy (GTDB): domain Bacteria; phylum Patescibacteriota; class Microgenomatia; order UBA10105; family UBA927; genus CAYHEJ01. Next base: position 1,498 of record CAYHEJ010000075.1, on the reverse strand, counting down.
TCAGGCTTCAGCCGACGTAAAACGGATTTTACTCAAAAGATTAAAAGAAGATGATTTTACGGTACTCGAACAAACAGAACTACTCAACACCATTACTCAGTTTTTAGGCGTTATTACCGTCGCACTCGGAGGGATTGCAGCCATATCACTGTTGGTGGGTGGAATAGGAATCATGAATATCATGCTCGTAACTGTTACGGAACGAACACGCGAAATCGGACTTCGCAAAGCCGTCGGAGCCACGCCAAATGCCATCTTGATACAATTTTTAATTGAGGCTATTATGCTTAGTCTCGTGGGCGGTTTAATCGGAATAACACTTGGATTTTTAGGATCTATGGCGCTCCGGCAGTTTATCCAGACATCCGTCAGTCTTTGGTCGGTCGCTCTCGCGTCAGGGTTTTCCGCATTAATAGGAATCGTCTTCGGCGTGGCTCCCGCGATCCGCGCCTCCCGCCTGGATCCAATTGAAGCGCTGAGATACGAATAGAAAAGCTGCCGGGCTAGGAATCGAACCTAGAATACCCAGATCCAAAGTCTGGTGTCCTACCGTTGAACGACCCGGCAATAAAAAAAGAGTATGTGTTATGGAGCGGCGGAGGGGATTTGAACCCCCGACCTCGTCATTGGCAATGACGCATTCTACCACTGAACTACCGCCGCATGTCCTCCATTAACAATCTAATCCATTCTTGTATTTTAACTCGTATTTCTGTATTTGAAAAGTAAACACTGCAAATTCCGAATTGGGTTTTGTGTTTAGTGAGTTTACTTCTACTGACTAACAGTTGGGTTTTAATAAATTGGTTTGTAGGAATATCGAGAATATTGGACCAATAATCAAGCATTCTGGATTGATCAATATCGCTATATACAAACAATCCAGCCCGAAGCTTCGAGTCAGGTGTCTTTAATATTTTTCGATAAAAATTAACTATGATGCGCATCATTGCAGGATCAGTATTTATTACAGAGACCCTTCCGTTTTCTGCCTTATCACCCTCTCCCCAATAAAGAGCAATTCCTGTTATAAATAGGATATCTGTTTTAAGTTGTTGATACTCACCTCTTGCTTTACTGCGATAGAGCTCCCAACGTTCTAATTTTTTTATAGATCTTGCCCGATTCATAACGAGAAGTCGTTCTGTGTTCTTCTCTTTCTGTCCTCGTGTGAGTCCGGTAGTTATCTGTTTAGACCACTCTTCAGTTGAAAACCAACTACTTAAGGTACTCTTAGAAATTCCCAAAGTTTTCTCTATCGCGCTATAACTTTTCCCACTTTTTCTGAGATCTCGCGCTTGATGAAACAAATTAATATTTCTCATTCTAAACTTTCTACCATAGGTTACCATGTAGGGTTCAAATAATCAAAGGGTCAGAGAAAATCTCTGAAGTTTTATAAACCAAGCAAGTAAAAATAGAATACCTGCACAGAAAATTTTTGTGCCGAGACTAGGAATTGCACCCAGATAACGTGTTTTTCAGACACGCGCCTTGA
>CAYHEJ010000074.1:0-4964 GCA_964355625.1 uncultured Gammaproteobacteria bacterium | reverse complement strand
TGTGCTCTTCCGATCTCTCAATACCCGCTGGCAGGTGTGGAAAGAAAAAATCGAATTTATCCACGCAAAGATCCTTCAAAACACCAATCGCTGGGAACCTATGGATGTAGCCTTTGTCGAGGGAGCCGTATCGACACGAGAACAAGAGGAAAAACTCAAAAAAATTCGTTCACTCGCAACCAGGCTCGTTTCTATCGGCTCGTGCGCATGCACAGGATTACCGAGCAGTCAGCGTAACCGTTTTGACGACCCGACGAAAGAAGAAATAAAAATATTACTTGAGCGCTTTAAGCAGGCACCGACGGTAAAATTCCTTCGCCAGGTTGTCACCGTGGACGATGAGGTAAACGGATGCCCGATGAACGAAAAACCATTTTTGGATTGTATTGATAAATATCTGAAAGAATTTAACATTATATAATGCACACAACCAACCTTGATCTGTCACTGGATGAAATTACTAAAATCGAAGGCACGGCCTCTCTTGATCTCAAAATCCGCGAAGGGCAGGTCACGGAGTGCCATTTTGGCATTATAGAAATGCGCCGGTTTTTCGAGGAAGCAGTACGCGGCAAATCCATCACCTCTCTCCCCCATTTATTGGCCCGTATCTGCGGTACATGCTCCAACGCCCATCTCCTTGCGAGCCTCGCTTCCGTCGAAAACGGTTTAGAGATACCCATCACCCCGCAAGCCGCTCTCCTTCGCACGCTCACAAACTACGGCCTTATCATCCGTGATCACGGACTGCATTTGTATGTATTTGTGTTGCCGGATCTTTTTCACCGTGAATCCATATTGGCATTTGATGAATCAAATCCCGAAGAGCACGATTTAATCCATGACTGTTTTGCCGTCAAAGAAGCAGGCAACAAATTAGGAATCGCAACCGGCGGGAGATCTGTCCACGCGCCGTTTTTGGCAGTCGGGGGCTTGAGCGAAATTCCCACCACTGAAGCTCTTACTAATCTCATCCCGGTGTTGGAAGAAGTCCGTCCGCGGATCCTCCGTCTTGTTGACGTGTTTCTCACATGCCAATTTGAGTTGATACAGGAACTTAAATTTTTAGCGCTCACTGATCCTGATTATTCGTTTCTTACGGGTGTTGTGAAAACGAGCGACGGGACAGAAATTGCCTCATCTGATTTTGAAGGGCATCTCAACCGTCAGGAAATCCCCTATTCACAGGCAACGGGCTATTTGTTTGACGGACACATTCATATGGTCGGCGCCCTTGCACGATTAAACCTCAACCGCGACGCGCTACACCCAAATACAAAACGTGACACAGTTCCCGTGTTGGCGCGTTTCCCTTCAAACAATATATTTCATAATAATCTCGCTCAGGCCATAGAGATGCTCCACGCTGTTGACGCGAGTATTGATTTAATCCACCAATACAAAGCTATCTCAGAAACTCCTACCACAATTATCTTAAAAGAAACCACCGGCATCGGCATTATTGAAGCTCCGCGCGGGACGCTCTTTCATCGGGTGGAAATAACAGCCGACGGCAAAGTAAAAAAATCAAAAGTTATTGTTCCCACAGGCCAAAACCAGATAGGTATCGAGCGGTCTATCCACGACTTCGTCCAGGCAAACGTCGATCTTCCCAAAGATAAACTTTCTGATGAAATCCAAAAAATCATCCGCGCATACGACCCGTGCATGTCCTGCGCCACCCACTTTCTGAAATTACAATTTACCTAACTCAAAAAACCCTGCAGGAATTTCTATTTTTTCCTTATTGCTAACTATAGTATGTAGAACCAAAGTTAGCAAATCTCTATAATGCTTGATACATCAATGAAAAAGGATGTTCTTGTAAAATTCGGCAACAAAGTCAGAGAAGAAAGAAAAAAACTTGGAATTTCCCAAGAAGAATTAGCTGATCGAGCCAACGTGCATCGAACATATATAGGAATGATTGAAAGAGCAGAAAAGAATATCACTCTTCAAAACATTGAAAAAGTCGCTAACGCTCTAAATCTCAAATTGTCCCATTTCTTCAAAGATTTTTAATATGGCATCACCGTTTGATACATTTTTAACAAAGTTTGAACAAAGTTTCAAAACCTATCCATCCATAATCCATAGAGTTTTAGCGAACATCTTCTCCATGCGAATTATTGGAAATAAAACACATGGAGATCTCGCGGAAATCGCTCTTACAGAATACATAAATCAATTCGTTGAAGGTTTCTCTGCTCGACATACCGGTAAAGAAAAATTCCGAGCGAAAGAATTTGAGGAAGATATAAGAATTAAAAACCTACGATCTGGAACAGAATTTCCTATAAGTGTTAAAACTTATGGTTCGGGACCACTGCAACTATCTACTAATAAAGATAGCTCAATGTTCACTTACCTTCAACAAGTCGTTGGAAAAGGTAAAATATCGGGGCTCACAGAAATAAAGAAAATATTAGCACAGCCGTGTTTTGCAAATTTTAGCGAGGTAAATGTCCTTCCTTTAATATATAACGAGAAGAAGTTGTCTTTTAGGGTGATGGTTTTTGAACTACAACGCGCTTATGATTCTGTTTGTCTTATCAAATTCTTTCCGCCTCGAAAATTAGGGAAAAAGAAGACCTTTCCTATATATAAATTTTATGACAATAAAGGCGAGTATATTTTTGAAGTCCGATATGGAGACGTAAAAGCTAATGCGCTACAGAGAGGAATGTGGACACAAACCGAACACGCAAAATCGTACTTTAAGTTTCTTTTAGACGGTTCTTATGTAATCAATATACCTCTCATTAACGTGATTTCTAAAATTCTTGTTTCCTCAAAAGAAGACCACGAAAAAATTCTGAAAATGTTTCCTCAATCAAAAGAAAAATCGGTAATTTAACTTCAGCGCAATACCTCTTTTTTTGCTACAATCAAAGTAGGTAGCAAATATGGATACTGAAGGAATAAAGTATACAGGATCAAAAAGGGAGATAATCCCCATTCTCCTTGAGTTAATACGACCGCTTAACGTTAAAACTGTTTTTGATGGCTTTTCCGGTACTACTCGTGTTTCCCAAGCCTTCAAAAAGGCTGGCTATACCGTATATGCCAATGACATTGCTGTGTGGTCAAAAATTTTTGGACAATGTTATCTATTGAATAAAAAGCCGGCATCATACTACCTACCTCACGTTGATCATCTAAATAAACTTGAAGGAAAATTTGGCTGGTTTTCAGAGCATTATGGGGGCGAGCCTAACGGTGGTAGCGCCATTCATAAAGATGGAAAGAAGAAAATGTGGCAGCTTCATAACACCATGAAACTTGATGCTATTCGAGAAGAAATAGACAAAATTATTAACAATGAAATCGAAAAAGCAGTGCTTCTCACAAGCTTAATCATAGCTATGGATAAAGTGGACAGCTCTGTCGGACATCATGTTTCTTACCTAAAACAATGGGCTCCTCGAGCATATAACACAATGAGAATGCAGATTCCCAAGCTCATTATTGACGATAAAGATCATAAGGTTTTCAACGATGATATTTTTAACGTTCTCAATAATGTAGAAGCTGATCTAGCTTATTATGATCCACCGTATGGGTCATCAAATGAACTCATGCCGCCTTCTAGAGTACGATACGCTTCTTATTACCATATCTGGAAAACCGTTTGTCTTAACGACAAGCCGACAGTTGTGGGGGCTGCTAATAGACGTGAAGACGTAAGCGACGTCATCGCTGGATCTGTTTTTGAAGAGTTTAGGAAGGATGAAAATGGCAAATATATAGTAATTGACGCCATTAAAAGGTTAATAGCTAAATCCAGAGCGAAATATATAGTTTTGTCATATAACAATAACGGCAGAGCTACATTTGATTCTATTTTGGAAGTATTGCGAGAACTTAATAGGCCCTGTTCTATCTTTGAAATGGATTACAAAAAAAATGTTATGGCTACTATGACTTGGACAAACGAATGGTTAGACGGAGGGAATGGACATGATATTCAAAATAAAGAATTTTTGTTTTTGATACAAAAAGAAGAAATAACCCAACTATTACAAGATAGATACAAAATTGAGAAGCTTAACATTCATGACCCATTGATCTCTGGTCAACAAAGACTAGCACTATTTTAACGATTTCATTAAACCCCCTCTTGCTCATAAGAAAAACAAAGAACTACAATGAATTATGTTGTTTTTTTCTGAACTTATCGGCAAACGAGTTTTCATTGATGACCAACGGTATGTAGGGAAACTCTCCGACATCATTTTTCTTAACGAAGACACCTCCAAAATCACAAAAATTGTCGTTTTAGACAATAAGAAAACCCGACACGAAGTACCTATTGCCACACTCCGGCAGGTCAATAAACATCTCGTTGTTTCCAAATCCGGCGAATCGACCAAAAAAGAAAATGAAATCTCCGTAGCGACAGTACTTTTGGACCGGCAAATCATTGACCTAGTCGGCAATAAAGTCGTCCGGGTCAATGACGTGGTGCTTCAGGATAGCGCTCAACTTTCTGTCTCAGGCATTGACATCGGCATTCTCGGCATTTTCCGGCGAGTCGGCATCGAACATATAATTCAAAAAACGGCTAAGTTTCTGCATTTTGAAATCCCTATGCAGCTTCTCTCCTGGAGCGACATACTGAATCTTGAACTGGACCATGGCCATGTCAAAATCAAGCAACGGGAAGAAAAACTCGCCAAAATCCACGAAGAGGATCTCGCTGATTATTTGGAAATGACCAATATCCACAATGTCCATACATTTATTAGCGCTCTAGGACCCAAAAAAGCAGCAGAAGTCGTCGAAAGCCTCACGGTGAACTACCAGGTAGAAGTGTTTCAGAGGTTTGATGCTGAAAAAGGAGCAGAACTCATCAGCCTCATAGATCCGGACGAAGCGGTCGATATTCTTTTGGCGCTTGACCGGCCCAAACGCGATAAAATCATGGAAGCTCTTTCAGCCAAAAAACAACAGGAGCTTCATAA
>CAYHEJ010000073.1:0-4964 GCA_964355625.1 uncultured Gammaproteobacteria bacterium | reverse complement strand
TCACCCAAACCTGCAATAGCCCGCGCATGTCCCTCACTGATAGCTCCGGAAATAAGTCCATCTTTTATCGCATCCGGCAATGCCATAAGCCGCATCGTATTGGATACGTACGACTCGCTTTTTCCCACACGTTTGGCGATTTCTGTGACAGTCAAACCAAATTCTTCTATAAGCCGTTGAAACGCCTGAGCCCGCTCTATGGGGTTAAGATCCTGTCTCTGCACATTTTCCACAATGGCCATTTCAAGCATGCCCTTTGCGGTGGTCTCTTTAACAATCACGGGAACCGTCGTGAGACCCGCATATTTTGAAGCTCTCCAGCGCCTTTCTCCGGCAATCAGCTGATACCCTGCGGGAGTTTTAGCGACCACAAGCGGTTCGATAATACCGTGCTCTTTGATAGAATTAACGAGGTCATTAAGGCTATCCGGAGATATGAGTCCGCGCGGCTGAAGGGGGTTTGCCTGTATGACTTCTATATCGAGATGAAGGACTTGTTGTGTGTCGGCCATGGATTAAATAGTGGGCAATACAGACACGAATTGTTTTCCCCTCGTTGTAGAAAAAGCTACTTTCCCTTTCACGACAGCAAAAATCGTATAATCGCTTCCAATATCGACGCCATCGCCTGCGTGAATCTTCGTACCCTTTTGCCGCACGATGATGTTGCCCGGACTTGCAATTTGTCCGCCATAAATTTTTACTCCAAGACGCTTGGATACGGAATCTTTATTTCCTGCTGCTGTTCCGCCTGCTTTTACGTGAGCCATAATTATATTTTCTGAAAAATATAAAACTGTCTTTTAACGACTGCTTGCGGCCGGCTGTATTCTATCGGCCCATCCACGATAGTATATCCGAGGTTTTCACACATGTCAATAACTTTTTTCACGAAATAGATTCTGCCTGATATAGCATATGCTGGTAAGGCAATAATAATTTTGCCTTTTGGCACCAGAACGTGTACCCAATCTCTGAGACAGCCTATATAGAGTTTTTCTAAGCCTTTAATTATATTCCGTATTCGCGACGGTTCAACAGTTTTTTTATTGACAATATCCGTTGATCCCATAAACGGTTCACTTACTATAGCGTGAACTGACGCTGGCGAAAGTACATCTGATACATGCACCGCATCACCCATGAAAATTTTTGCAACCGCACCCTTCCTGTCAGGATTACTAGCGACAAGCCATGAAAGATTCTCCCGTGCTTTTTGTACAACACTCTCAGACGTGTCGCACCCGATCACTCGACAACCTGACATATAGCCTTCAGCAAGTATTGTCCCCATACCGCAAAACGGATCCAGTATCGTCTTCTGCCTCTCTCCACGAGAAGCAAACGTCTCACCAATGGCAATATTGACGAGCATACGCGCAACTTTCGGAGGAAGCATTCCTGATTTGGCATCGGCATGCGGCCTGCCGTAATCGCGTGTACTCCACGCATCATACGGCTGTACCGCCACTGTTTTTCCTACGACAAAATGTTCTTTTAAACGGATAACCACAAGCTCTTGCGCGTGCTCTTTATCGACAACGACTGAGGATAACGCTTTCCCTTCGCGGGATGTGATATATCGTGCATGGTGTCCGCCTTCTTCCAATATGTTTTTCATATCCGAAAGTAGCGTTTTCGGAAGCGTACTATCCCCGAATATACTTACGCCATACGTAAAGCTTCCTGAATCGAAAGATAAAAACCCGGAAAGCTGTCCATCTAACACATTTGCTTCTCCAACTTTTTGTACAATTTTCGTCGTACCTCCTAAAAGCGTAATTAATAAAGAGGGATTTATCAGTCGATCGAATGGTACCATCGCTACATCATCAACAATACATGTTGCACGAGGGAACAACGTTCGAAGCTCTAATAAAGCCAATTGGGGAGTGCGGCCAAACACAAAGAAGTATTCTGTCGTTGCCATGAATCAGCTAACCGAGATAATTTCGAGTTTCGTATATAATGGGCGGAATCCAATTTTTCGGCGGTGTCTCACTTTGGATTTATAACGCCGGACTTCAAGTTTTTCGCCTTTTTCCTGTGCTACAATTTTCGCCTTGACTTTCGCACCTGGTACTAACGGTGTACCTATATTCGTCTTATCTTTATTATTGGTTAATAATACGTGATCAAAAATTATTTCTTCTCCTTCTTTACCTTCTATTTTATCCACGAGTACAATGTCGCCCTTGGCAACAGAATATTGCTTTCCTGAAATGGTAACAACCGCGAACATAAGGTATTCATTGTACCAAGACAGTCATTGGATTGCAATGCCTTGATCCCCTGATTTTCCCCGCTGCAAGGCCCAAAGAAACCCAAATGCGATTGCAAGAGAAAGTATAGAACTGCCTCCATACGATACAAACGGAAGGGTAATTCCCGTTATGGGAATAAGTCCCATATTCATACCGGCATTTATAAAAATCTGGGAAAAAAGCATCGCAAATAATCCCAACGAGTACACAAATACCCCTGGCTCATAGTGTCTCATTCTAAAAAATGGGAGAATTATTCTGACTAGCAACAATATGTATACACCCAAAAGGAGCAATCCGCCGACAAACCCCAACTCTTCGACCAATGTTGCAAATATAAAATCCGTATGATGCTCCGGAAGAAACCGCAGTTGACTTTGCGTTCCTCTTCCCAACCCCCGTCCAAATAATTGACCGCTGCCCACCGCAATCATCGCCTGCAGAGCATTATACCCCGCGCCTTTAGGATCCAGCGCCGGATTTAAAAAAGTCAAAATCCTGTCTCTCTGATACGGCAACAGCACGTGCCACAATCCCGGAAAGAGTAGCGCGCCAATCCCGGCAACCCCAAGCAGTATAATGAGAGGCAACCCGCCGGCAAGAAGCATGGCTACCCAAAAACCGCCATAGACGAGACTGCTTCCTAAATCTGGCTGCCGGAAAACCAGAAAAAACGGTATGGCAAATAATAGAAAATGGAGCGGCAGTAATCGGATAGTTCGGGGATTATACTTTGCAATAAAATACGCAAAAGCTAAAAGAAAAAGCGGTTTTGCCAATTCCGACGGCTGCAGCTGAACTCCGAAGAGCTGGATCCAACGCGTTGCTCCGCGAATATTTGGACCGAAATACGAAATGGCCAATAAAATATTACCGATGACATACCCAAACGGGGCAAACCACCATAAAACGACCGCGTCAATGTGCGAACACACAAATAAAAGAATAAGCCCGATACATAAATAGACAAGCTGCTGGTAAAAATATCCGACTCCCAAGGTCAACAGTAAAAAAAGGCCAAAAGATCCGAGGCACAAAAGAAGGAGTCCTGTTACCCAGTCGAAATGAAAAGTATATCTCCCCATGTTATTGATGATGCAATTGTTTCAGATCGTATAGAATCCAGAAGTTTTTCTGATAATGCTTCATACTCTTTGGGTAATTGCACCGTGATCTTCTCATGTATTGTACATCCTTTTTCCTTACGCATCATCTGAATCTTTCGTACAAGGCTCCGTGCGTCGCCGAGCTCCTTGAGCTCCTTGTCGCTCACTTTTACTTCTTTTTGAGGATATTTTATTTTCTCACCAATCCGTAGATTAAACGTATTGAGTTCCTCACGTATCACATCCCAAACTTCATCAGAAATAGTCGTATAATCCCCCGGCGCATCAAACGATAAAAGCGGCAGCGGCTGTTTGAGGGGGATAGCATCGAGCTTCCGTTTGGAATGACCAACAGCGACAACTTCACGAGCAAGCTTCATCTCTCTCTCAAGCGCATCGTCTATCGCCGTCTTGTCATAAGAAGGCCAATCAACGTGATGCACTGATTCTGGACGATCAAATAAATTTTGCCACATGCGCTCAGCGACAAATGGCATAATCGGAGCAAAAAGCGGTATAACTTTAAAAAGCGCCCATCCAAAAACCTGTTGGGCTAATGAATCGGTACGGATGCGGCCACGGCTCCTCCTGAGATACCATGTAGAAAAATCGCTCACAAATTCTTTGAGTAACCGGCATGTAGCGACCGTGTCATAGCCATCTAAGCTCGCCGTCACATCACGAACAAGTCCATTGATTTTACTTACCATCCATCGATCGATCACATGAATTGTTTGAGGCGCGACTATTGGTGGATCTTCTGTGGTATACAATTTATAAAACGAAAATACGTTCCAAAGTGTTGAAATAACATTTTGATAGACATCCGCCACCTGCTTCTCGGAAAAATTCAGATTTTCAGCTTTCATGACGACGGATTCCATCAGATAAAACCGTAATGCGTCAACACCATACTTTTCAAATAGTACCGATGGGTCGGGATAATTTTTCTTGGATTTACTCATTTTCGTCCCGTCCTCGGCAAGAATTGTTCCGGTCGTCACGGCATTATCAAACGTATGCGTCCCAAAAAGCCCCACAGACATGACATGAAGCGTGTAAAACCACGCGCGGGTTTGCGCGATGTACTCAGCGATAAATTGCGCAGGATGCGACTTCTCAAATACCTCTTTATTTTCAAAAGGATAATGGATCGACGCGTATGGCATACTTCCTGATTCTACCCAGCAATCAAATACCTCCGGAATCCTCTTCCCTTTTATAGTTTTCTCTTCATCTATCCATACTTCTATATCATCCAAAAACTCTCTATGAATATCTGTGAGGGACTCGATCTTAGATGGATCTACCGCCCACTTTTTTAATTCATCTATTGACCCAATAATCCTTAATTGCTGTTTATTCCTCCAAATAGGCATCGGCGTCCCCCAGTAGCGTGACCGGGAGATATTCCAATCCGGAGCAGTCGCGAGTCCCTTTCCAAAACGCCCATACTTTAGATGTTGAGGGTACCAATTGATATGTTCGTTTTGCTCCGTCAAGTCACCTTTCAGCTTCTGCACATTGATAAACCATGCAGGCACCGCGTTGTAATAGAGTGGGGTCTCACATCGATAGCAAAACGGATAAGAGT
>CAYHEJ010000072.1:0-4982 GCA_964355625.1 uncultured Gammaproteobacteria bacterium | reverse complement strand
GATCTGATTATGCCAGAGATGAAAAGGAGCAGGATAGCAATTTCTGCCGCAAATACTTTCGGTGTTTCAAATGGAGAGAAGCCATATGGAAGTACTAGAAACGGTAACGCAGTCAGAAGGAGAGCGACAATTATGCTCTTTTTCATGTTTCTATCGTAGCACGTTTGACAAAAGAAGGAGTGGATTTACTTTCGTATTCCCATGAAGTTTACATCTGTGACATTTTGATGCACCTCAACTCTACGGGAAAACGGAGTGAAAATAGAGTATAACCTATCGTAGGCTTTCACATAATATGTTCCTCCAGGTACCGGAAGCGAGTATTGGCCCCTGTCGTTCGTACGAATAGTATATCGGCTGTTGCTGTTCGTCGGTTTCGCTTCAACTGTGACCCCTGGAGCCGGTGTAAACCAACGGAAATTTTTATATACAACAGTGCCAGATATAAAATAGGTAAGAGGGGATGTAAGTGGTATATTTCCCTGAGCGTTGGCTTTGACAAATCCAAGTTGACTCAGGATAGTCATGCCAGCAACAAGAGAGACAAGGAGAGAAAAAGCGTGTTTTGTTTTCATATGAATGGGTAGTATAGAGTAAGTAAAGCCTTTTGTCAAGTACTCTAGGTTATGTAACTATTATGGAAGTAGTTTTATGGTTTTGAGGATGGAGCTAAATGTTTCGCCGAAGCCTGCGATAAAAATATCAAGGCCGTTTTTGTGATTGCGGAAGATGAGAGCGTCCATGGGCGTCCCGTCTTTGGAAGACGAGTCATGATAGAGTTTTGCAGAGATACTTGCCGTACCCAAGTCATTTGTGAGTGACACGGTTTCGATGTTTGACTCGGAGATGGGTGGGCGCGGCATATTTTTTTGGCAGGCGATAGCGATAGCCTGTGTTTTGGAATTACCCTGGACGAATATCGCGCTTCCCGACGCATCTTCAAGTTTGGTCAGCGTATCGGGGTACTGAAGTGAAAAGCCGCAGAGTTGATTGGTATAGATGAGTAGTTTTGGAGTTGGACTGGCGATGGGCGTTGGTGCGGTTGTGCTTGCCGGTTGAGGTGGGGTCTGAAGAGAGGCAACTTTCCTTCCAACGTTGACTCCGACGACGAGTGCCGCAAATATCGCAAGAATAGTAACGAACAGGTACGTATTGCGTTGCATAGAGATCCCGTTAATCCAGCTTATTCGTTTCTTTGTGTTCTGTGTGCTTGCGGCAATGCCGGCAAAATTTTGAAAGCACCAGTTTTTCCGGGGTGTTGATTTTATTGCGTTTGGTGATGTAGTTCTGGTTTTTGCACACCGTGCAAATCATTGCCAGTAACTCCCGTTGATCTTTTTTTGCCATATCGCGATTATACCCCAGATTCGATTTCTACTCAAGCAGTTTATTTTGGATAATCGCGTCAGCGACTTTTTGGGCAAAAAGATCGCGCCCTGCTCCGGAATAATGAATGTGGTCGCCTCCATTAATATAGGTAAGTGATCCATCGCCGTTTTTGTCCATACTCGCGTGATAGGCATCGGCAAGCGGGAGACGTTGGCTTTGTGCAAATTTTACCGTTGAATCAAGATAGCCTTTAATGATATTTGTTCGTTTGAGCTTATCATCAGGAGAAAACGATAGTCCCGGCGCCCCATCGCCAAATGTTTTACTATTGGGAGCGATCGTCGAGGCGATAATGATTTTGACTCCGGGATTTTTTGCTTTCACGGAATCGACGATTCTTGCAAGCTGCAGCCAGTGTTTCTCGAGTGCTCCTTCTTCGAATGTATACGGATTATAGCCAAATGATTCAATGACCACGACATCCGGTGACACTGAAAGAAGCGGCGGGATAGTTTTTCCTAAATAGGAATATTCCGTTGTAAGCCGCTCCACTCCGTAATCTATATTTGTGCCACCGACGCCGTAGTTGAGGATGGTAAATTTTGTTTGCGGGTACAGTGCCGATAATTTATTTTTCAAGTTAGGGACAGCGGGTCCCAGGGTATCGATCATGGAATCTCCTAAAAGAGCAATGGTATAGTGTTTACTGCGTGCGCGATAGGTAACTGGCGTGGGCGTGGGCGTTGTCTCGGTCATTGTGCCGAGAACCGAGGGCGGTGGAGTTGCAAGCGTTCCAAAAGATAGAGAAGGTTGCGGCGTAAACTCTATGTCATCGGGGATGGGAGAGATGACTGTTTCGGCAGCCAAAACGACAATAGCAAAAAATGAGAGCAAACTCATCATAGATCCATCGTTGCATATATTTGAGCCTGATGCAACCGAATAGGGGGGATTTAGGTTCGAACGAGGAGACTTAATTCCATGCGTTCTGCGCCAAAAAATTTCTGACAGTAACTTGCTGTTTTTTCATGATCAAACCATGCACAGGAAAAGATATTGAGGTATACGGCACGTTTGTATTCTGAAAAGTGGGCAGTTATTGAGCTGGTTTCGATAAGTTGAACGAGTGAGTAGCCTGACGTTATCGGCGTGTCATGGCCAAAATGGGGAATCAGAGGTTCTCCATAGCGTTTCATTTTTATGACTTTGTCGCAGAGTTCCACTACGAATGTATGAATTTCTTTTTGTGAAGAAATTTTTTTCAGATTACATTCGTAGAGATTGAGAATGAGTTCCTGTCCAAAGACGTCTTTATGATGTTTATGCGAAGAACGAAGCATAGTACAAGATACTAATATTTATGTGAAGCTGTCAAGAAGTGTTTTGTATTTTTTGAGCCTGGAGGGAGAATCGGACTCCCAGTCAACTCCTTACCATGGAGCCGTTTTACCACTAAACTATCCAGGCGATTTACTTTGGTTCAAGTAATTCAATTTGATTTCTCAGCCAAGACGTTAATTTTATATTATTCGCCTGCACTGTGCATACACCAAATTGAGATTTTCGTTTATATGTTCCTTTGCCTTGTGAAGCAATCCGTGTTATTTTACCAAATTTTTCAGGAGAAATCTTCAACTGTTTTGACCAATAGGCGCGGGCGGTTTCTGGATCTGTGTCATTGAAGCAAACTATGCTCGTAGAAATTCTGTTTTTATCAAAATTGCAAATAGAAAACAAAAATTGCAAAAATAATCTAAGGATGAAAGGATTTGTGTTAGTGATTCGTAGCGAGTGTTTTATCACTTTATTGCCTTCACCGAGATAAATCCCCATACCAATGCCTAGTAATAATTGATCTTGCTTATTTAGATTTTCTTTTATATGAAAAGGATCACCATAAGGATTTTCTTTGATGTAGGTAGCATCACTATGGTTCCTGCGCTTTAGGTTGTATTTTTTCATCCAATATATGACTGTATGGATAGAACAATGAAGAACATGTGCAATTTCTGCCATAGATTTTCCGTTTTGATAAAGTTTTTGTAGTGTGTTTTTTGTTGGTTTCTTTACCATAAACACATTCTATAATAGAAATAGTTGTACTACAAGACGGTAAGCGAAGGATTTAATAGAGTTTTTCCGACTACCTATACATAATGGAAAATATTCTTGTCACCGGCGCGTTTGGTTTAGTTGGATCCGATTTGGTCCCTGTGTTGCAAAAGAAATACGGCAAATCTCATGTGTTTGCTCTCGGAAATAAAACAATTCCTGAAGATTTTGACGGGCAGCTCGTCCACGGCGATGTACGGGTGAAAGACACACTTGAAAAGATAGTAAAAAAATACAAAATTACCACTGTCTATCATCTGGCTGGTTTGTTATCAGTCGGCGGGGAAAAGAATCCGGATTTGGCCTGGGATGTGAATGTCAACGGACTTCGTAATGTCCTGGAATTGGCGCGTGATTTTAAACTAAGGGTATTTTGGCCCAGTTCAATTGCCGCTTTTGGATCGACGACTCCAAAATATATGACTCCTCAGGATACGATTCTCGCGCCGACTACCATCTACGGTGTGAGCAAAGTGACCGGCGAACTCCTGTGTCAGTACTATTTTCTCCGCTGGGGCGTGGATGTGCGAAGCCTTCGGTATCCCGGCCTCATAGGGTATAAAGCTCCGCCCGGTGATGGAACGACGGAATATTCTGTACATATTTTTTATGGATTATTGAAAGAAAAGAAGTATAGCTGTTTTTTGAAAGCTGACGCGCGGTTGCCCATGATGTATATCGATGATGCGATACGGGGAACGGTGAAACTGATGGATGCACCGGCAAAAAAATAACGGTACGGACGAGTTATAATTTTGCTGCTATCAATTTTACGCCGAAAGAGCTTGCCGCCGAAATTAAAAAACTCTATCCGAATTTTGTCTGCTCCTACAATCCCGATCCGGTCAAACAACGCATTGCTGAGAGCTGGCCGCAGTCAATTGACGACTCGGTCGCGAGGGGCGATTGGGGATGGAAACACACGTATGATCTTGCTACAATGACGAACGTGATGATTAAAGGATTAAAAAAGAAGCTTTCATGAATCCACTACAACCATATTTCGATACAATTGCAGACATGAAGAAAAAAGGCCTTTACACGCCGGTGCGCGTATTGGAGTCGCCGCAGGGACCGTGGTTTACGATAGATGGTAAAAAACTTCTCAATCTTTGTTCAAATAATTATCTGGGTTTTGCCCAGGATAAACGACTGGTAGCCGCAGTCATTAAAGCCGTAAAAAAATACGGTGTGGGAGCAGGGGCTGTACGGCCCATATCAGGAAACCTCAAGCTTCATATGGATGCGGAGGCGGCACTTGCGAAATTGAAAGGGCAGGAAGCGGCGTTTCTTTTGCCGGGCGGATTTATTGCAAATATCGTGGCTGTTGCAACTGTTGTGGGTAAAGAGGACATCGTTATTTCCGACGAACTCAATCACGCTTCTATTATTGATGCGATTAAGCTAGCACAGGTAAAAAATAAATTTATATACAAACACAATGATATGGGAGAGTTGGAGCTCCGGCTCAAAGAGGCAGTGAAACTTGCCCAAACCCCGAAATCTGACGGGCAGAAGCCGATCATTAGATCGGAAGAGCG
>CAYHEJ010000071.1:0-4996 GCA_964355625.1 uncultured Gammaproteobacteria bacterium | reverse complement strand
GGATTGAGAATAAATGTTGGATTTCCAAAGATTAGCTGTCCAAAAAGCGCCGCCAGAGCAAAAGACCCTACAATGATTACGAGTCCCCATAAAGAGAGCCAAATACGGCTCCATGCTTCACCGAGCGCTTTGGTGTCGCCTCCTGCGGACATGTATTGAAAACCCGCAAGGAGAAAATTAATAAACGCATAGACTCCGGCAAACACAAATACCAGCCGCAGGACGTTGCTGAAAAAAAGAATCAGTCCTCCGGGGCCTGCCGTTGTCCCGCCGAGATTTTGATAGACAGCGGGAAGTGGGTTGGTAATTTTGCCGATAATATCATCCATAGGTTATTTTATTGGTAGTAGTGTAATTCCAGTCAGTGTTTCGACGAGTTGGAGAATCCAAAACGACGCAACGATGATCAAAAGACCCGCTACCGCACCAGTCATGGCTTTTTTGCCCTCTTCGAGTTTTTTGGTATCTCCTGATCCAGCGCTTACTATAACGCCGATTCCGCCAAAAATCAACAAAACAAACGCGATGATGCCGGCCAGTACGAATGCGTTTTGGACGATGACAGACACGATACTGCCAAGCTGATCAAACGGTTTTCCGGATGCAAATCCGCTTCCGAACGCATCTTTAATATCAACCGCGGCATAGATTGGTTTCATATATATAGTGTAATGTGGTATAGTAGGAAATTCAAGCATGAAAGATGTATCTGATGATCAGACATTGATTGAGCAAATACTCGCGCGTGACCGCCGCGCTTTAGCGCTTTTTTATCGCCGATATGCCCCGAAGCTCGTTATTTTTATCCGCAGTAAAGTCAATAATCCGGCAGATGGAGAAGAGATACTGCAGGATACGCTCTATGGGTTTTTGGAGGCTATCCGTGATTTTCAGGGAGCATCAAGCATTAAGACATTTCTTTTTTCTATTTGTCACCACAAAATTATCGATTATTACCGCCGACGGAAAATCAAACAGATGGTGTTTTCGCAAATGCCAAATCTTGAGGCGTTGGTTTCTCCTTTGTTTGGTCCGGAAGAAGAGCTTGACGTGTCGCTGTTAAAAGAAAAAATATCTATCGTGTTGGGGAGGATTCTCCCGCATTACCGGCAATTACTGGTATCCAAATATGTGGATAATTTATCCGTTGCAGAAGTTGCCAAAAAATTTGCGATGTCGTTTAAAAGCGCGGAGTCACAGCTTTTCCGTGCCCGAAAGGCATTTGTCGCATTATTTTTATCAATATGACAGACACCGTGTATCACAAATTCGTTAAGCGTTGGGAGGAGGTAACCGATCTGCCGCCTCAAACTCTTGGGCCGCTCACTCCCTACTACAAAAAAGCCGTGCGGAGGCTGAAAGTGATGCCCTGGCCTGTGTTGGTTATGAGTTCATTGTTCGTAGTTATTAGTTTATATGTGATATTCGGGTCAGCAATAACGCTTCTCGTGAGTGTTCTTCAAAAAGGATTCTAGGGCGCGGGTTTTAAGCTTCCCTTACGACTAATCTTATATAACCTATGGTGCGTCAGCTTGCAGTATCAGGTATTTCGTTTGGGCGGAATGTGTGGGGTATTATTACCCGGCCGTATGAGACGTATCGACGGATCGTTGAGCACGGGACATATTGGGAGCTTGTATATGTAGGCATGAGTTTGTTTTTATATTTTGTCGTAGCGTCCATAGTAAAAACATCTCTGTTCCGGCCGTATTTATTGACGCGGCAATTTGTAGTCCTCTCAAGCGCCGCTGGTTTGACGTTTTTTGTCGTGGTTTTCCTTTTCCGGTGTATCGGAGACGTGTTTGGAGCAAAGGGGTCGTTTAAAGGTTTGGCGCTTGGCTGGGGATATAGTCTTCTGCCGACAGCAGCGTGGTTTTGGATGACGTCGCTTCTCTATGTACTCATTCCTCCTCCGCGGACGACGAGCGTGCCGGGGATGATCTTCAGTGTGTTATATCTGATCATCTCAGCAACACTCCTATTTTGGAAAGTAACACTTTCGTATCTGGCTCTTCGGTTTGGACTTCGGTTGGATTTGGGGAAAATTATATTGGTATGTGTCGTAGTACTGCCTATATTGGGATTTTATAGCTTTGGTATGTATCGCATGGGCATTTTCCGCATTCCATTTATATGAATATTCGGGATTTTACAACTGCAAAAGAACGAAGAAAAGCTCTTGAGAAAGAGTTATCTGTTGATCTGAAAAATATCGGATCTTTCTCGTTTGATGAGTCAATAGTTTCTGCGAAAAATTGTGAAAATATGATTGGTGCCGTTCAGGTTCCTATTGGGATTGCTGGTCCGCTTCGAATAAAATCTCGTGATTATTACATTCCATTAGCCACCACTGAAGGCGCTTTAGTTGCATCTATTAACCGTGGGTGTAAAGCGATAACGGAGTCAGGCGGTGCAATAGTTGATAGCCATAGAGTCGGGGCGACGCGGGGTCCGGTATTTAAAGTGAAAAATTTAGTGGAAAGTGACCGTTTGTACAGGTTTTTGAAAGAACGTCTCAAAGATCTTCAGAACGTTGCTTCACAAACATCACACCATATAAAACTAGAAAAATTAATGACCCGCGGGGTAGGGAGATATCGCTTTGTCCGGTTTGTGTTTGATTGCCAGGATGCTATGGGGATGAATATGGCAACAATTGCAAGTCAGGCTCTGGTCGCATATATCGAGCAGGAAACCGGAGTCACGTGCCTCGCGCTTGCCGGGAATTTTGATATCGATAAAAAACCCGCGTGGCTTAATTTTATTGAAAATCGGGGGACGAAAGCATGGGCAGAAGTCACGGTTCCAGAACGTGTTCTTAAAAATGTCCTCAAAACCACAGCACAAAAAGTATACGACGTATGGCTAGCCAAATGTATGATAGGAAGCGCGATAAGCGGGTCTATGGGTTTTAATGCTCAGTTTGCCAATGTCACTGCGGCAGTTTTTTTAGCAACAGGGCAAGATGTCGGGCATGTAGGCGAAGCCAGCATGGGTATAACGACGGCAGAAATTATTGGCGGCGAAGACCTATATATGAATGTATGTCTGCCGGATCTTATGGTGGGAACTGTCGGCGGTGGAACCGGTTTATCAACTCAAAAAGAAGCGCTCGCAATTATTGGCGTTGATACGAGTCAAAAGCTTGCGGAAGTTATTGCAGGGGCAGTATTAGCCGGAGAACTTTCGCTTTTATCATCACTTGAAGAAGGTACGCTCTCGCGCGCACATCGAAGGTTAGGAAGAGGGGAAAACGTATGAAATCCATGGGCATCGTCAGTTATGGTACGTATATACCGCGCTATCGAGTGAAGCTTGCTGATATTGCAGTGTCATGGGGAAAAGACGCAAAAGAGATTGTAGGATCCTTTGGAATAATAGAAAAATCAGTTCCCGGAATAGATGAGGACGCTGTTACCATCGCTCTGGAAGCAGCATTAAGTGCCCTACACTGTGCTTTGGGTACGCCTTTTGATATTGAAGCGTTATTTGTGGGATCTGAAAGTCATCCGTATGCCGTCAATCCCACCTCGACGATTGTTGGGGAACTTTTGGGGATTGGAAATCACTATTTAGCTGCGGATTTGGAATTTGCCTGTAAAGCGGCAACTGCCGGCATGCAAGCCGTTGCAGGACTCGTGGAATCGGGTCATATACAAAAAGGTTTAGCCATCGGGACAGATACTGCACAAAGCAAACCCCATGACGCACTTGAGTACACCTCCGCCTCAGCGGGCGTTGCTTTTATTTTGGGATCTGAGAAGCCTGCAGTCACGCTTGAGTCTTATACATCCTATTCATCCGATACGCCGGATTTTTGGCGCCGCGATGGATCACGTTTTCCTACCCACGCCGGGCGTTTTACCGGAGAACCGGCGTATTTTGCCCACGTGATAGGGGCATCACAATTATTACTTCAACAGTCGCACGTTAAACCAGGTGATGTTACCTATTGTGTGTTTCATATGCCCAATGCCCGGTTTCCCCGCGATGTTGCCAGGCGCCTGGGATTTACTCCGGTACAGCTTGCGCCATCTCTCACGGTCGATTTGATTGGAAATCCGTACTCTGCTTCATCGCTATTGGGGCTTGCAGCGGTATTGGATCAGGCAAAGCCAGGAGATACAATTTTTATGGTTTCTTATGGATCAGGAGCCGGAAGTGATGGATTCTTGTGGAAAGTGAATGATGGGATTATAGATATCCAGAAGCGGCGCCGCGATCAAAAACAGTTAGTACATCAACAGATAGAAAACAAAACATATATTGATTACGTGGGGTATCTGAGGCAAACGCACAAGATTTAAAACATATGAATGTTTATATAATAGGTGCTGCTACAACAAAATTTGGTGAATTGTGGGGTGTATCGCCCCGTGCGCTTGCAAAACAAGCGGTGAGTGGTGCGCTTGCGGATGCAGGGGTTGGATCGGGTGATATCGGAGCATTATTTGTGGGAAATATGCTCTCCGGTATGTTGGGAGGTCAGGAACATTTGGGGGCGTTTTTTGCTGAAGAACTCGGGCTTTCTGTTCCCGCATTTAAAATAGAAGGCGCGTGTGCATCCGGAGGGCTCGCCCTTCACAATGCGGTCAATAGCGTGCTATCCGGACAATATGAAACCGTTGTTGTATTGGGTGTAGAAAAGATGACGGATCATAAACCCGAAGATGTCGCTACGGCCCTCATGGGAGCGGGAAGTGAAAGCGAGCGGCTCGCGGGAGCGACGTTTCCCGGACTATACGCACTTCTTTGTCAGGTACATATGGCAACATATGGAACGACGGTCAAGCAACTTGCCGCGGTTGCCGTAAAAAATCATTATCATGCAAGTTTAAATCCAAACGCTCAATTTCATAATATATTAACAGTCGAACAGGTATTGAAAAGTTCCTGTGTCGCTGATCCGTTGAAACTTTTGGATTGTTCACCTATATCCGATGGAGCAGCAGCGCTCGTTATTACGAGTGCAAAAAAGGGGATACGAATAGATCGG
>CAYHEJ010000070.1:0-5016 GCA_964355625.1 uncultured Gammaproteobacteria bacterium | reverse complement strand
AGTCCCCCAATTGTACGAGCCTCGCTAACCCTTTGTCAATTTGGTATCATGAAAATATGAAGCGAATACTCCATTTATGCCTCGTGTCATTCGTTTTAGCATTAATGTTTATTGTTCCCCAATCAGTTTTCGCTGATTGTCAGATTGGCCCAGGGAAAAAAGTGAACATACAAGTTGAATTTCGTGGCGATAAACAGAGCGGAAGCAACATCACGGTAAATAACGTGACGCGATATCGAAATCCTGCACAGTGCACAAATCCTGTCGCAAGTAGCACCTATACTATGTCCTGCGATTACGACACAGATGCATATGCGGCCGACTCTGTGTTTCCGGCTCTCTGCCAATCCGGTGTCGAGCGCGGTAAAGCAAACTCGACGTGTTATCAATGTGGTGCCGGTGTTATCAAGTGCGACGGCTTCGATGGAGCTCTGGGACAATCAAATAGTATGTTTAACACCCGTCAGCGGTGTTCTATGGATAATAATAATCCAAACTGGTCCGGGGATGTTTATTGCCCCCCACCACTGGATAAAAATACAAAAACATTTCAATACAACGGAAGAGACTATGACTATCACGGTGAACTGATTATCGCCTGCGGATCAAATAACCAAGCCTGCGGAGCATCCGAACAATGCACAAACATTGTCTATCCCGATATCACCAATCACGGCGAAAGTGAAAAACAGCAGTGTACAACTGTCACAAGGACTGGTTCCGTCGCTGATGATACCGACATCAACTTAAGTGCACGCGGTAAACCAGTGGATGTTACCGGGTCAGAGACAAAAAGTCTTATTGACGTTGGAGGACCTACTGACCCTAATGCCCCCCAATTAAGCACTCTTTTTGGAATACCAAACACAAACCCCACTATCACTGGCCTCTATCAAATCAAATTAAACGATGGGAAAACTCCAATTCCCAAAGATGAAAGCAGTAACTGGGGTGTCACCCAAATACAATTAAGTACCAACGGAGACATTCTTGCTCCAAAATCAGGATATGACATTGGTGATGGATTTAATTATACAGTGCTATACGCAAGTCCCACCGAACTTACTCTCAAGGCAACCAAAGAAGATAACGCGGTGTATGGCTACACGCTCCACTTTGCAGAATTAAACGTCGACCCCGCAATTCTCAATGCATATGTGGCGAACGAAAAAGATCGTAACAATACACTTGTTGCCATCCCATGCGGAATAAAACTCGGCACCCCGCTAAACTCGACTTTCAAAGTTGCCGTTGCAGATACTGGCACGTTTATTGATCCGAGAGTCCGTAAAGACTGGTGGCACGCCCCAACGAATGATTCCTGTGCCAACATTGGACCCGGATCCGTCCCCCTTCTTACTACCCAAATCTGTACTGAGAAAGCAAATCCGCAAGTCGCAAGCCAGATGAAGCTTCCTTGGCTGCAAGATTGGATTGCAAGAAAAGATGGTCTACCCTCTTTCATCAAACCGCTCGCCTACAATACGTTTGACGTCGGTAAAATTAATTTCAGCAATCAAACCGCAAAACTGACAGAACTCACCCAGTTAGGCGACCAGACAGAATCAGCTGTGGCTAAACTCAAACCAAAAGAACTGAGAGTCCCATCTCACATCGGCAAGCTTTCATTTTCGGCAAACACCCGTTTGTGCCATCTCACAAGCGACAACGAATTTAAATTTACCCTTCCGGAAAGAAACGTTATCTCATCAAACTATCCAGGGCTCAACAAGGTAGTAGAAAATTCAGATATGCTAGCTGCCTTTTTGAGCACAAACGAGCTTTCAAAAAATGATCTCAATTTCAATGCTCGCTATAGAGATAAAATCCTGGATGTACAAAATTCCCTCCCATGTGAGGTAAATAACTCCGGTACTTTGGCACAGGAACAGAGCGTACAAACCTCAGGAGATCAAGAGTACACTATGCCGGATAGTAAAGCACCTAAATATAAATTACCCTCATTTTTTGCCAAAATCGCAGAAAACATAGCAGGGTGGTTTGCTGATAATTGTGTCGGGAAAAATTGCGAATTAGAAACGGATACAGGAGCATATATAGAATTTTCCACCCATGCCTCCTACATAGATACCGCGAGTAAACGTATAGGCAAAGATGGAAATACAGAAAAAGGATTCACCAATTTTCTCCGGCCGCACGAAAAGAAACTCTCCAAAACAAATCAGCTAACACTCAATAATGTTGATCAAGGCGTAGGCTCAAATAAAGAAAAGCTTAATCAGGAGAAAGTTCTCGTCAAAGATGGTGCAGCGATCAAGGAACGCGAAAAACTGATGAATTGCGCACTCCTGCCAAAAGAAAAACAGCAGGAAAAAAATATGAATTGCGAATTTAACGACAGTCCTCAACCAGTAAATACAAGCGATTGGGCGATAACAAATGCCGGATTCTCTCCTGCTAATTTTGTCCCAAGCGGACCATTTGCAGACATTTTGAAGCAAAAAGCAGTAAAATACGGCGTACCACTCTGTGTTATGCAGGGGGTTTCACAAATAGAAGGCGGCTCCCGGTACAAAGAACTTCCTCTCGATCAATGCGTGAATACGGTCAATAATTGTTCAGCAGTCGGACCTATGCAATTTACCATCGGACCCAATCCTAAAAGCGACTGCACTAAATGTGCTGCCGGGTACTGCCCCACCGCCTGGAAAAATTGGGGTAATAATGGAAATCCTTGTTCGTATGAAGATTCACTCGACGCCGCGGCCAGATACCTTGCTGCATTTGGTCACTTTACCAATGCACCGGCAAAAGACCAAGTGAAGTCAGTGCATGATGCGACGACGGCATACTACGGTATCGATAATGACAAAACTGCTCGAGCAAATCTCAAAGGGTGTGAATATTGGGAATACGTCTATAAACAATGTAATTCAACGTATACCTGTAAAGCAGCCAAGAGTGCCCTCTAGTGCCCTATTTACAATTTCCCCTTCGTCTGATACACTTAATTCCTAACCCCTCGAGGGGGTTTTTCTTAGGAAAACATGGTATTATTGGAATATGAGCTCAGATAAACCAAAAATTCCAAATGTAGCACCTACTCGGTTTATCCGGGAAGTCATCGGGGAACTGAAAAAAGTTACCTGGCCGACCAGGGAAGAAACGATGAAATTGACGGCCGTTGTGATCGCACTTTCTGTGATCGTCGGGATATTCATCGGCGGACTGGATGCGATATTAATACAAGTACAAAAATTAGTATTTAAATAATTAACTATGGATACCCACCCATCAGTCCCTACCAATGCCAAATGGTACGTCGTCCACACCTATTCCGGCCACGAAAACAAAGTCTCGGCAAACCTCAAACAACGCATCGAGACGATGAAACTGCAGGAGAAAATATTTGATATCGTCGTCCCCACCCGCAATATCGTCACCGTCAAACACGGCAAAAAAGAGGAACAAAAAGAGAAAATATTTCCGGGATATATCCTCGTAAAAATGGTGTTGGAAGATGATTCGTGGCTTGCTGTCCGGACCACGCAGGGAGTCACCGCATTCGTGGGAGCCGGCAACAAGCCGACGCCGATTTCCGAATCAGAAGTCGCGACCATTCTGAAATTTATGCAGATGGAAGCGCCCAAGTACAAAACCACGTTCTCGCTGGGCGAGGCGGTCAAAATCGTGGATGGGCCGTTTGCGGATTTCCTGGGTTCGATTGATAATATTGATGAAGAAAAAGGTAAAATCAAAGTCCTCGTCTCCATCTTCGGCCGCGAAACCCCCGTCGAACTCGACTTTCTGCAAGTCTCAAAGCTATAATTCCATCCTCTTGACACCATTTTCTTATCGATCCAAAATAGATTTTAGTGACACCCGCAAATAATTACGCCATGGCGTAATTATTTGCACTACCATAACTATGAAAAAAAACACCCCGCTACTCCCATCAGACGAAACAATCACCCATCTTAGTCAAATGCTCGCCAAACAAATGCATAATGCGACTATCAAAAATCGTTACGCAACCGTCAAACAAATACTCACACTTCTGGGTGGCGGCACTGTCCTTGCATTAAGCATCTTCGTATCTCCTGCCGCGATCATGCTCGCCAAGCCGTTTCTCGATGAGAAACGCCAGCGTGACCGAAACTCCTGGAAACAGTTTAATCCGCGTTACCTGCGGTCTACCATTAAACGATTGCAAAAAGAAAAGATCGTTATGATTGAAGAGATCGAAGGAGAAAAAATAATAAAGCTCACTAAGCACGGCAAGCGGAGGATCCTGAAGTATTCCCTTGATGCTCTCACAATAGAAAAAGCAGGAAACTGGGACGGGAATTGGCGATTGGTTATCTATGACGTCCCCAAGCGCAAAAATGGACTACGGGACGTGTTTCGACAAACGCTGAAGAATCTCGGCTTTTACCAGCTTCAGGAGAGCGTCTGGCTTCATCCCTATCCGTGCGAGGGTCAGATTACATTCCTTCGTGAGTATTATGGTGTGGGCAATGAAGTCGTCTACATCGTAGCTACGAAACTCGAAGATGATTTGCCGTATAGAACATACTTCGGCCTATCCTAATAACTTTATTCTACCTACCCGCAAATTCTCACGCCATGGCGTAATTTTTTGCGGGTTATAAGTCTTCACCAGCGGCTCGTCTCCTCTGTATTTCTTCAAACAATCTATCTATTTCTGCCTGCGCTTCTGCTGATATATTTCCCTCGCCGTCCGAAGGAGTGTCCGGACCGACCGGAGGAGGAAAAGTTGTAAAGATGTCAGCGCTCTCAAAAAATAATTTCATCAGTGGCTCGCCAGATTCAAATGCCCTCAACATGTGGACTTGTAATAATCGATCCGAATACCAAGATTCTAAAAAATTATTAAACTGTTCATCTGTCAACACGGGCGGCTCTGTTTCATTCATAATGGCTCAATTATACATCATGCATTTCTTACCACGCATTTACGAAAAAAGCAAAGATCTTTACAACTCTCTTTCAAAAAGAATTCTTTGTAAATTCTTTCCAAAAGAAAGCCAGGTA
>CAYHEJ010000069.1:4083-5081 GCA_964355625.1 uncultured Gammaproteobacteria bacterium | reverse complement strand
GTCGTATCTTCAGTTTGTTCTCGACGTTCATAAAGGGAAAGGTATGAAAGGCGCAGTGGGCACCCGGGCAAGTTATGAAGAAGTCCTGAGGGGTACAGCAATGTCAGCTGAAAATTTGGATGAAGCGGTTATGAGTCAATTAGGTGTCAAGGGAGCTGAAATTACCACTCAGGTATATCCTCGTAAATATGATTACCTAGCGTTATCAGTTGTAGCGAGTATTGCCTCAACTCTCTCGAAGTTTGCTGGTGACCTCCGGATTTTACAATCACCCGGAATAGGTGAATGGAGTGAACCATTTGGTCAAAAACAAGTAGGCTCTTCTGCAATGCCGTTTAAACGAAATCCGGTAAATAGTGAAAAAATTTGTTCTCTCGGGCGCTACATCATGGCGCTTCCTCAAGTTGCACTTGAGAATGCAACGCTCAATTATTTAGAACGGACACTTGATGATTCTGCAAACAAACGACTCATTATTTCTGAAGGATTTATCGCATTAGACGAAATTCTTATGACTGCACAAAAAATTGTTGCAGGCCTAGTTGTGAATAAAGATCGTGTTATTCATAATATTGAGCAATATGCCCCGTTTGCAGCTACTGAGACGCTGCTTATTGCATTGGTGAAAAAAGGGGCTGATCGCCAAAAGATGCATGAATTATTGCGTACCATCTCCATGGATTCCTGGATAGCTGTATCAGGAGGTAAACCAAATCCTATGACGGGACTTCTTCAGGGAAACGCGACTATACAAAGATATCTCACTAAATCAGAAATACGCCAATCTTTAGATGTAAGTCACCACACCGGAGATGCTTCTGAGCGCGCTTTAAAATTTGCGGCGTTGGTACGAAAAAAATATCAATGAATAAAACAAAACCAATCGTAAGCGTTATCATGGGATCTGATTCAGATTTGCTGTTCATGAAAGAGGCAGCGCTGATATTAGACGAATTTGAAATCCCCTATGAAATGAGATCGGAAGAGCGTCGTGTAGG
>CAYHEJ010000069.1:0-4073 GCA_964355625.1 uncultured Gammaproteobacteria bacterium | reverse complement strand
CAGCACACCGGGCTCCGAATGCGACCCGCGGCTTTGCGCTCTCTGCAATCAAGCGTGGGATAAAAGTGATTATCGCCGGCGCCGGAGGATCTGCTCACTTGGCCGGAGTTGTCGCTTCATTATATCCATTGCCGGTTATCGGAGTGCCTATCAAAAGTTTATCGCTTGATGGCGTTGATTCCCTCTATTCGACCGTACAAATGCCTCCGGGTGTGCCGGTGGCTACAGTTGGCATAAACGCTGCTAAAAACGCAGGACTTTTAGCTATCCAAATACTTGCTGTTGACAATCCCTCGCTAATAAAAAAGATTGTGTTATATAAAATAGATCAGGAAAATATAGTTATTGAAAAATCAAAAAGACTACAACAGCAAATGAAATAACTATGGTGCAATCAAAAACAATCATCCGTGCTTTGCCATCTGTTCTTAAAACAATTGATCTACCTAAACTCGGAAAAAAATATCAGGGGAAAGTTCGCGACTTTTATCGCTTTGACGGAAAGCGAATCCTGATCACGACAGACCGGCAGTCTGCCTTTGATGTCATCCTGGGACACATCCCTTTTAAAGGAGCAGTTCTTAATTTGTTGGCTGCCTACTGGTTTGATAAGACGAAACACATTGTTGACAATCATAAAATATCCGTCCCTCATCCAAATGTTCTTCTCGCCCGTGAGTGCACGCCGATTCCGGTCGAAATGATTGTGCGTGGCTACATCTCCGGCGTCACGAAGACTTCCATCTGGTATTCGTATGAACGGGGAGAACGATTAATTTACGGTATCAAATTTCCTGAAGGGTTGAAAAAAAATCAAAAACTTATCACATCGGTTATCACCCCGACGACGCATCCGCTTGCCGGAAGTAAAGTTCATGATGAACGACTGACCCGCGGGGAGATAATCAAAAAGAAGATTGTCTCCAAAAAATTGTATGAAGAGATGGAGAGAGTATCATTAGAATTGTTTGATTATGGTAGCCGGCTTTGTAGAAAACGTGGTCTTATTTTGGTAGATACAAAATATGAATTTGGCTTGTATAAAGGGAAACTTATGTTGATTGATGAAATTCATACACCGGATTCATCAAGATTTTGGATTGCCAAAACTTACACTAGTCGTTTCCGAAAGGGATTGGAGCCGGAAAATTTTGACAAAGAGTTTTTACGGCTCTGGTACGCAAAGCGCGGATACAAAGGGGACGGGACGCCTCCGCCGATGGCACGCGAGCTGATTGTAGCGACAGCTAAGCGGTATATAGGTGTCTATGAAAAAATAACCGCTAAAAAATTTATTGCATATACGTATCCCGTCACGAAAGAGATACTTCAATCCATCGATTCAATATGACTACCTACAAAGCTGCGGGTGTCTCTTACAAAACCCTCGATGCATTTAAACGATTAGCTCAAAAAGAAGCAGGAAAAACTGCTGTCAGTTCCAGCCGCGGAGAATCGGCTTTTGTTTGGGAAGAAAAAGATTGTTATAGAGCGATGGTGATTGAGGGGTTGGGAACAAAAAACCTTGTTGCGGATGGGGTGAGTAAGATTACTGGAAAAACATATTACGATGTAATTGCACAAGATACCGTGGCGATGATCGTGAATGATTTGATTGTTGTCGGAGCGATGCCTGAAGTCGTGAATGCGTATTTTGCAGTAGGAAGTTCGGACTGGTTTGCCGATTCCAGGCGATCCGCAGATTTAGCCAAAGGGTGGGCTGCAGCATGTCTTCTCTCTGGTGCCGTCTGGGGCGGTGGAGAAACGCCGACTCTCAAGGGGATCGTCAAAGCAGATACGATTGACTTGGCAGGTTCAGCAGTGGGCATTATTAAACCTAAAAGTAGGTTGATCCTGGGAAATTCAATAATGCCTGGTGATGCGATAGTTTGCATTGAGAGCAGCGGGATTCACGCGAACGGATTGACTTTGGTCCGCGATATCGCTTTAAAATTACCCAATGGGTATTCGACAAAACTTGAAGATGGCACCTCTTTTGGAGAAGCACTTCTTCGACCGACTCATATATACGTTTCACTCGTACGTGAATTTTTTGAATCAGAGATTGATGTTCATTATATGGTCAATATCACAGGTCATGGGTGGCGCAAGCTTATGCGCGCAAAAAAAGACGTTTCGTATGTGATAGATTCACTTCCTCAAGTTTTAAATATTTTTTCTTTTATTCAGAAACACTCTGATAATACTGATAAAGAAATGTACGGCAATTTTAATATGGGGGCGGGATTTGCCTGTATTGTGAGTGCACGCGACGCCAGTAAAGCCGTAACATCAGCAAAACATTGCGGGCTTAACGCCTGGGTGTCCGGTCACATCGAAAAAGGCCCGAAATGCGTGAGATTACCCAATGGCGTCACATTTACGGCTAAAGATTTGGATCTTCGGTATTGACGATGGAGAATGATTTTGTTATCTTAGGTTGTGCCAACCAAATTTATTTTTGTATCAGGTGGAGTGATATCAGGTCTAGGAAAAGGCGTCACAACAGCCTCTATTGCGCTCCTCCTTCAGAACCGCGGATATAATGTAACCCCAGTTAAGTGCGAAAATTATCTCAACATTGATGCCGGGCTTATCAATCCTATTGAGCACGGGGATCCATTTCTCTGTGATGACGGTACGGAAGCGGATATGGATATGGGAACCTACGAGAAGTTTCTTGGTAAAAATATGTACCGGCATAATTTTATTACCATGGGACAGGTGTATCAGACTGTTATTCATCGAGAGCGGAATTTTGGCTATAACGGTGAAGATGTAGAAGCAATTCCTCATGTGACAGACGAAATTCTTATACGAATAAAAGAAGCAGGAGAAAAAGAAAAGGCAGACATAGTAGTCATAGAACTTGGTGGAACAGCTGGTGAGTATCAAAATATGCTGTATTATGAAGCTTCACGGATCCTGTCGCGTGACCGTAAAAATTCAGTGGTTCATGTACACGTCAGTTATTTGCCGACACCAAGTCATTTAGGTGAACCAAAAACCAAGCCGACGCAATTATCGGTGAAGATGCTCAATTCCATGGGTATCCAGCCGGATTTCATCGTTACTCGCTCAGAAAAGCCTATGGATGAGAGACGAAGAAGCAGATTTGCTTTGTTTTGCGGCGTTGACGCTGAGAACGTTATTGATGATGTGGATATGAAAAGTCCGTATGAAATACCTATACATTTAGCTTCTCAGAAATTTGATGAAAAGATCCTCTCTATGCTCGGGCTTCCCATAAAACCGCTGAATTTAGAACAATGGAAAAAAATGTCGGATACCATTGTATCCAAAAAACCGAAACTTAAAACCATCGCAATCGTAGGAAAGTATTTTGCAACCGGTGAGTATCAGCTGCGGGATAGTTATGCAGCCCTTATGGATGCTATCGATCATGCCAGCTGGTCACTGGGACTTGAAACAAATGTGAAGTGGATTCAGGCTGAGAAATTAGAGAAAGGTGATCTTTCGAGTTTAAAGGATGCAGACGGCATCATTGTTCCGATCGGGTGGGGACCGCGGGGGGTTGAAGGGAAAATAAATGCAATTAACTATGCGCGTATTAAGAAAACTCCCTACTTGGGTCTTTGTTACGGGATGCAGCTTGCGGTCGTAGAATATGCCAGAAACGTACTAGGCTTTGATAAGGCACATACCGTGGAATGTGACAATACTACTCCTTATCCCGTGATACACATGATTCAGGGACAGGAAGATATTTTGAAACGCCGCGCATATGGCGGGACGATGCGATTGGGACGCTGGGATTGTCAGGTGAAAAAGGGAACGATTGCTGACAGTGGCTATACGAAATATCACGCGTACGATGATGCCGCTAAACGCATAGTAAGTGAGAGACATCGTCATAGATATGAATTTAACGATACTTTCTCAAGGGATTTTGAAAAAGCAGGACTCGTCCTCGCCGGACGGTCAGTACTGGAAAATCTACTTGAGATCGTAGAACTTCCCAAATCCGTTCACCCGTTTTTCGTTGGTACTCAATATCATCCGGAGTACCGATCCCGTCCGCTTGCGCCGCATCCGATATTCCTCGAATATAT
>CAYHEJ010000068.1:630-5084 GCA_964355625.1 uncultured Gammaproteobacteria bacterium | reverse complement strand
CTTCCGATCTGTATTGGACTTATGTTTTATATAATGAAACTAGAAATAAAATATATATTGGGCAAACACAGAATTTAGAGATTCGTTTAAAAAGACATAACGGTATATTAATACATAATAGAAACAGTTATACAGCGATAAATAATGGAAATTGGACAATTATTCATAAGGAAGAATTTAACTCGAGAGTTGAAGCAATAATAAGAGAAAAACAACTTAAGTCACAAAAGGGAAGAAAATTTATCTGGAGTTTAGTGAAAAATTATTGGTGACCGTAGCACAACGGTAGTGCACCAGCTTGTGGAGCTGGGTGTTGCGGGTTCGAATCCCGTCGGTCACCCCAAAAATCTGTTATAATGACTTTATATGAAAATTAGAAAACTAGACTACTTGATCGAATTGACCTACGATAAATCCTACAAAGGCTATGTTGCTGATGTAGTTAATTTGTTTGGTTGCATGTCTCAAGGAAAAACGAAAGAAGAAGCATTAAGAAACGCGGAAAAAGCCATAAAAGCTTATATGAAAACACTTGTTAAAACGGGCAGGAACATCGATGTTGTTCAAAGAAGTGTCGAAACTTTAATGCCGGCGGCATATGCCTAAACTTACCAATATCTCCTGAAGTCACAAATCAAGAGAGCTGAAATTTCAATCAACGATTTTATCAAATCTCTCAAATAAATATGGATGATATACACAAACTCATTCGGGAAATTCTAAAAAAAGGCTATCTTTTGAGCCTCGCGAGTGTCGATGAGAGCGGTCCGTGGGTGAGTGACCTCATTTATATCGAGGACGAAAAATTTAATCTTTATTGGATTTCCCTCTCCCAATCCCGCCACTCAAAAGCGTTTATCAACAATTCAAAAGCCGCAGGAGCCATTACGGTGGTAGAAAAACCCGAAGGAAAAAGTACCGGCGTGCAAATGGAAGGAAATATCACGATTCTTGCGCAAATTCCGGATGAACCACTTGTTCGATACTCAAAAAAACGTTCTTCCAAAAAAACATGGATACTCGCACCCGGCGAAGCGTGGTATAAACTGACTCCCACGACTATCGACCTGATTTATGAACCGAAATTCGGATTCACGAAAAAGACTCTGACTTCGCCATTTTACTCACATTGATGATACTGACCAAAAGAAGAATCGTTCCAATCCATTGCGTCGCTGTCAATCCTTTGTGAAATCCTACATAATCTATCAACACCGCTGATATCGGCCAGGCAAGTTCGCAAATCGATGAAATCCTCGCAGGCGTCCGCTTTAATCCGTAATAGTAAATAGCAAGCGCCACCATTCCTGTCGTGAGAGCGATAACAATCAATACCAAAATTTGGCTTTCGTTTATCGCATAAAGCGCAGCATTTTGTCCCGTTATCACAATAAGTATAAAACTAAAAATACTGGCAAGTCCAAAGCGGATACCAGTAGCAAGCACTGTGGGCATTTGAAGCAGTGCATACCTGCTAAACGCCGTGGACGATCCCCATGCAAAAGCGGCGCCTACTGCAAGCAAAGCTGCGATAATTGTATCTGACCCGGTTGCCCAGTTGACAGCTAATGTGGGAAAAGAAACAAAGTACGCGCCTACGAGCGATAAGGCAAACCATACAAAGAAAAATTTTGTTACGCGCTCCTTTAATATAAGCCAGGCAAAAAACACGACAAATATAGGCTGCAGCTGCTGAAGAAGTACTACAACCGAAAACTGTATGTAATTGACTCTGCCTAATGCCGCTGTATAAAATAGCGTACCGAGGATACTGCTCAAAAGCGTAATCCATACAAAAGCTCCCCACGTTCTTGGTTTCATTTCTTTCAATTTATTGACATGACCGAGAAGAAATGGGACAAGAAGTGAAAACCCAATCAGATGCTCATAAAATACAATCACCAGAGGCGGCAGTACATAAATGCTCCGGCGCAATACACCGTCTAGGCTCCACAGAATCGCTGCAAAAACTATAAATACCGGGCCGAGTGACAGTAATTTTTTCATAAAAAAACCCCTTTCCCCGAACAATTTGCTTCAAATTTTCGGGATAAACTTTTCGGGGTATAACACATAAACACGAAAACCGTGCTTTGTGTTTCCTTCTTTATACCCGACTATACGGTCGCTTCCGGAGCTTCACCGGATCATTCCGCCAGCTGGCGGATCGTGGAGTGTACCACCGATTGGGATTTGAACCCCTGCCTGCCGGCAGGCAGGCTACCCCGAAGGAAAATATTTATATGTAATGATATCGTACACTATTTAACGACATCTGAAAAGAGCTGTTCGTGTTATACTCTAAATATGGAAGTATCACCCGTCGTGCAGGCGCTTTTTACGTCTTTTGAAGACGAAACCCAACAGACTCATGAAACTGCTCACATAAGCGTCAGTAAAACGGTCTCGATCCTGGCGCGTATTTATGAAAAAGCCAGAAACGCCGTAGAGTTTCGTGCAGAACACCTCGTCCGTCGCGCAGCCATCGAACGAATCCTCAAACGGAGAATCATGCTCAACGGCGGATCTGAAAGTATCGCTGAAAATCTCGTATTGGAACTCCTCTGGGCAAAATATATCGATAGCGGGCTTATAGGTGACGTAAAAGTTCAAGAAATTCATACTATAATCGCTCGATATTTACAACTCAAATCCAATGTTTTCGGAAACGAGTCACTCCACAGTGGTATCCCGTGGGAAACCATACTCGGCCTGGCTTCATCAGAAATCGAAGATGCGCTTGTATCCGCTAAAAAAAGAGAGGCATTAAATAATTTTTTCT
The DNA here is from genome assembly GCA_964355625.1 of uncultured Gammaproteobacteria bacterium. Taxonomy (GTDB): domain Bacteria; phylum Patescibacteriota; class Microgenomatia; order UBA10105; family UBA927; genus CAYHEJ01. The sequence continues at coordinate 2,302 of CAYHEJ010000068.1, read as the reverse complement.
ATCAGGCGATCCGGCCGAAAATCATCCTTCCTGATGCCGACGAACGATACGTCAATATGCAGACCTATATATCCGTTGAACGAATCTACGCTCAGTCTGATGACGCGCTTGTCGCTTACGAATTAATGAAACTTATCGAGCCCACCTGGTTTGGCTTGACCTCTGATAAAATCGGAGATGAAACTCAACTATTTTTCAACAATTTACGGCTCGTCGGTAATGCACTCAAAGATCCGATCGGCGAGCCGCTCAATCGGTTTGTACGAATCCACACCCCTCCGTTTCTGCTGCTCCGCGATTTTTTCCTTGAATTCGGACCAAAAGCACGGGAAATTACCCAAAATGCCGAGGACTTTGAACATAAACTCTCAGAACTTGCAAGCCGCAGATATCATGAAATCGGCGCAAAAGTCCAAAGAGCGGTAGTTCGAAGCATCATCTATATATTTTTGACGAAAATGGTCTTCGCATTTGCATTGGAAGCTCCGGTAGATATCTTTATCACCAAACGCGTGGAATATCTCGCCCTTGCCATTAATGCTATTTTTCCGCCCATTCTCTTGTATCTGGTTGCGGGATTTGTCACCGTTCCGGGTGCTGATAACACCCAGCGACTCATTGAACGGATAAAGACAGTTATATTTCACTTTGACACCCTCAAAGACGAAAAGGACGTATTTAATCACAAACCCGTCAATAAACGTCCACTTTTGACTACGATATTTTCGATGTTTTACCTCGTCACGTTCCTCGTCTCATTTGGCTTTATTAGCTTTATACTCACCAAACTTCACTTTAATATCGCAAGTCAAATTATCTTCGTTTTCTTCGTCACGCTGGTAAGCTTTTTTGCGTATCGGATTAAAGTATCAGCAAAAGAATATGAGATGACAGACCATCAGGGATTTTTGGGGCCAATCATCGATTTTTTCTTTTTACCGATATTGCGCGTTGGCCACGTCTTGTCACGGGAAATTGCAAAAATCAACATTTTTATCTTCTTTTTTGATTTTATTCTCGAGGCCCCGCTCAAAGTGATCTTTGAGGTTGTCGAAGAATGGATCCGCTTTATCCGCACCAAGAAAGACGAAATAATCTGATATAATAGGCATGTTTGCCTCCGTAGCTTAACGGATAAAGTGCTTGTCTTCGGAACAAGTGATAGAGGTTCGATTCCTCTCGGAGGCGCAGAATAATTTTGAAGACAAAATTTTCTGCGTGAACGCATCATAATTTTGAAAAGATTTTCTGCGTGAACGCATCATAATTTTGAAAAGATTTTCTGCGTTTTACACAGAAAATTTCATCCTAGAAATTATTCTGGGAAACGCTATATGTGGTTTTTATACATTGCACGTTGTATTGATGATACTCTTTACACTGGAATCACCACAGATGTACAAAGAAGAGAGTTTGAACATAACACAGATAATAAAAGAGGTGCTAAATCTGTTCGGAATAAACGACCGATTAAGATAGTTTATACCGAAACATATATGACGCAGGCAGAAGCAGGAATAAGGGAAGCTGACATCAAAGGCTGGAAAAGAAAATATAAATTAGAGTTAATCAAATAAACAATCTGGGTTTACCCAGAAAAATGCAAAGCAACAAGTACTGGGTTTACCCAGAAAAATGCAAAGCAACAAGTACTGGGTTTACCCAGAAAAAT
>CAYHEJ010000068.1:0-530 GCA_964355625.1 uncultured Gammaproteobacteria bacterium | reverse complement strand
GAGAAGCATTTATTCTGGGCGCGTAGCTCAACGGTAGAGCATCCCCCTCTTAAGGGGACGGTTCAGAGTTCAAATCTCTGCGCGCTCACAATTTTGGAAATCGAAAACATTACCGTGCTTCAATAAATTTTAACATCGGTGAAATTAGGGCGTTGCAAACAATCTGTGTTTGCTTTTCCTCACTCCAGTTAACTACTATCTGAGCTTCCAGCAAATCTTGTTTCGTACTGATTAAACGGTGTTGAAACCAGTCAATTATTTCTGGATTTCTACCGACTTCTTCAAATCGAGAGTCTGCAGATAAACCCGCAGATGCAACAACTTCTTTAGGAACATTAATAATTCCTCTCTTCCAATCTACTTCAAAATCTCTCGCGCTATATACTCTACCTTGACCATAAGAAAGCGCAGGAACATTACGACTTCTCAAATTAGAGCCAATCGCAAGTAAAGTAATATCAATAACAGGATCAAACTGTCAAGTCCCCCTTTTGTGAAGACAATAGTCTGGATAATGTAGCGCGGCAAAT
>CAYHEJ010000067.1:0-5119 GCA_964355625.1 uncultured Gammaproteobacteria bacterium | reverse complement strand
TTTCCCTACACGACGCTCTTCCGATCTTTTTCTTTCAGAAATTACGACGAAAGACGGGTTGGTGCATCAGGGAATTTTTTCTTGCCCGAAAAAACACGGGAAACGTGCGATTTTGTGGGTCCATGGACTAAGTGCGGCTTTTTATAACGATATTCATTTGTTTGAAACAGTTGCCGAGGCGTGCGGCAAAAAAGGGGGGGGGTTTGCCTTATTTAATAATCGGGGCCACGATCTGATTGCTGGAATTCGGAAATATGACGGAACTCCGCCAAACGGATATTCATATTATCCTGGCGGGGCTGGAAGCGAAGTGTTTGAAGAAAGTATTTTGGATATTGATGCAGGTATTTCATTTCTTGTGGAGAATGGATTTTCGGAAGTTATCCTCGTTGGTCATAGTACCGGAGCAAATAAGGCATGTTTTTTCGCCGCAACGCAAAACAATTCTCACGTGATCGGCGTGTTGCTATCCGGTCCGATGAGTGATCGGCTTGGCGTACCTAACACGGAAGAACAGATCATTGCAATGAAACAAAAAATAAAAGAAGGAAAGGGAAATGAATCATTGCTTGGGTATCATTTTTTTCCGATAACGCCGAAGCGATTCATCAGTCTTTTTGAGCCCGGTTCAAATGAAGACACATTTGATTATGGTGATGAGAAACCCAAAATGAATTATTTTTCAAAAATCCAATTGCCTCTCATGGTATTGTTAGCAGGTAATGATGAGCATAGAGATCGGCCGATAGAAGATATACAAAGAGTTTTTGATGCACACGCGACATCAAAATTGTACAAAAGCATTATTATTCCAGATGCGGTTCATAAATTTCACGAAAAAGAAAAAGAGGTTGCCGCGGCCGTGGTAGAATGGATTAACACAATATGACAGACATGATTTTCATTTATATTACCTGTGAAAACGTCACGGAGGCAAAAAAGATCGGAAAGCACTTGCTTAAAAAACGGCTCTGCGGGTGCTTCAATATTATTGATGGCATGAACGCTGTATATTGGTGGCCGCCAAAAAGCGGAAAGATTGAAGAAGCAAACGAGACGATTTTGTTGATAAAAACTCTTGAAGGAAAGTTTGATGAAATTGAAAAAGAAGTATTAACGCTTCATTCTTCCGACACACCATGCCTCATTGCCATTCCGACTATTAACGTAGCTAAAAAATATTTCGATTGGATCAAAGGAGAAATTACATAGCCATTGTCTTTTAAACGTATATTTGTCAATTATGATTAGCCCATAGGACTACCTCAGGGAAGTTGCCTCACACTGCGTTAATATGCTATGATCAAGCGTACATGAAGCGTAAAGTGTTCTTTTTAGTCGGGCTTACCGGTTTGGTTTTCATCGTTTTTGCACTTGTGCTTTTTTTGGGGAACCGCGGCCCCAAGCAAGGCGAACTTCGGGTAGATAGTCAGCCCGTCGCGACGATATTCCTTGATAACAAAAATATTGGGAGAACCCCTTTTAAAGACAAAGTTGCCTCCGGCGAATACACCCTGAAGTTAGTCCCTGAAACGACGACTGTACAAATTACCACCTGGCAGGGGAAAGTTGTCGTCGGTCAAAATCTCTTGACGTACGTCAACGCAAACTTGAGCGAATCAGAACTTACGACTGCAATTGACCTTGTGTGGTTGGAAAAAATTACCAGCAAGCAATCTGAGTTATCCGTGACGACAAATCCCGACGGAGCGACCGTACTTGTTGATGACGTCAGTCGCGGCGTCACGCCGTTATCACTTCAGGATATCGCTCCGGGAGATCATACAGCGAGCGTTACAAGTATCGGATTTCTTTCTCGGTCGTTAAAGATAAAAACGACTTCAGGATATCGCTTGATTGCTAATCTTAAATTGGCTCTTTCAGGTTCCAGTACTCCCCTTGAATCAAGCCCCACTGCAACACCAGCACCTACAAAAAAAGCGGAGACAACCAAACCTGATCCCATCAAGCCGTATGTCGTTATAAAAGACACCCCGACTGGTTTTTTGCGAGTCCGTATGGAGCCATCGACAGGAGCAACTGAAGCTGCTCAAGTAAAACCCGGAGAGAAGTATTCTATTGTTGATACGAAGAATGGGTGGTTCGAGATTAAATATGATGGCACGAACGCAGGATGGATTTCCGGTCAGTATGCGGAAAAAGTAGAATAAGATTATCCGCCAATTCCGTAGACGATGATGAGAACGCTGATCACCCAGAGGATTACGGTTGTGAAAAGAGGCATGTCTGAGGTGAGTACTTTTTCTGGTGATTCTCCTTTACCTTCGTAAATTAACTGCATATAGCGCATGATGCCATAGAGGACAAAAGGAATAGTGATCATCATCCATTTTCTTCCGGGTAATTCTGAGACAAAATCGGAATATCCGCGAAAGAAGAATCCCTGATTGACCGGTTTTTCGAGGAATGTATAAAACGCATACGTGATAAACGTGGAGTTGGCAAACATCGCAGTATACGTATCTAACAGCCGTTCCGAATAATGGGAAAGACTTGCCCGGGTATCGCTTGTCGATCCTTTGTAGTCCTGAAGGAGGGTCAACTCAGCACGGCGTTTACCAATAGCGAGAAATAGTGCAAGCGATAGCGCGGCAAGGGCAAGCCACACAGAGATGTGATAGCCTGTTGCCGCTTCTCCTCCATACACGCGTAAAAAATATGCTGCAGTGATAGCGAGGATATCGATAACCGTAATATGTTTGAAAAAAAGCGTATAGATATACTCGAGGGCAATGAAGACAACGGATAGAATAAAAAAGGCGCTACCCAAGAAAGAACTTATCGCAAGCCCAACAATAACAAACAACGCAGATATCGCGAGGGCAACTGGTTTGGGTAATGCACCACTTGCCACAGGACGGAATTTTTTGAACGGATGTTTGCGGTCACGCTCAGCGTCCATCACGTCATTGAAGATATAATTTGATGAAGATAACAGACAAAATGCGATAAACCCCCAGACCGTTGAGGAGAACGCTTTACTATCAAATATATGACCCGTGATAAGGATGGTGGTAAAAAGTGCGAGATTTTTCAACCACTGTCGGGGTCTGGCGGTTTTGATAATTGCGATAATAAGGCGACCCATAGCAGAAAACCTCCAACTCCTACGCCAACGAGAAGCAACGCAAAAATTTTTTGCTGACTCGTGACGGTGAGAGCGATTGCCCCCAGTATAGCCGACACCCCCCAGTAAAACAAGGCGATCCTTCGTTTACCCCAACCGAGGTCTAAAAGCCGGTGGTGCAGGTGTCCACGGTCTGCCAATACAGGTGATTGCTTTTTTCCGATGCGTCGAACCAGTGTATAGACGGCATCCATCATGGGAATTCCCAGTACAAGAAGTGCAGTTCCAACTTTTCCATACGAAAGGATTCCCAAAAGCGCAAGAAGAAACCCTGCAAGTGTTTTTCCACCATAGCCCGGCATAATTTTTTGCGGATAAAAATTCCAGGGGAGAAATCCCATAAATGCTCCAGATACAATAAACGCCAATATAGTAATACTCATCTGTGTCGGATCAACCAAGGTAAATCGGAGCGATAAAAGTCCTAATACAAATGCGCTGATTGCGACAAATCCCGGCATTTGCCCATCTACACCCGCAGACCATCCAACAATATTCATGGTCCACACGATCCAGAGGAAAGCAAAAATATCTGACCATACAACAATGGTATGCGGTCCAAAGAGAGTAAGGGTAAGCCGCACCGTGTCCAGATGGATAACACCGCTGCCGAGTGGATTGGTAATATATGGGATTCCGGCGCCGAATAATACGACAATCAATGCGGCAAGTGCGTTTGTGCCGATCCGAACATACGGGTTTATGTCCTTCCGGTCATCAAATAGTCCGATGACAACCAAAAGCAGTGATCCTAAAAGTATTCCGACGATGAGTTTGGTAAGTGGTATAAACAAAAGTGTACCCAGGAGTACTCCGGCAAAAATAGCAGCGCCGCCTGCCCGTGGAATGATGCCTTTATGTGTGTGAGCAGGGTGATATCGTTTTTTTGGGTCATCGACTAATTTGAAGCGTTTTGCAATTCGGATAATAAGCGGCGTGACGCCATAGGTTATCAATAAAGCCGATATGAGAGGAAGAAAGAAATTCATGGACGAGTCACGTTACAAGAAAAAGAATTTTAACTAGCGTAACTAAAGACAATAAGGTTATGAGCAGTGATGTAAGGTATAAGACCTGAGTAAAAATCAGATATTCAGCTGTGACGTATGTACTAATGGCACGATTCACGCTATATAACATGAGGCTTCCGATAGGGAGAATAAAAAGCCAGTATGGCGACGCGAGTTGATCTATGCCCCATGGGCGTGAATACCAGAGAGGTACCATGGGCGGAAGATTATTCCAACGCAGTGCTATTGCGCTTAGTGAAGTGATTGTGCAAAAGATGACAAATTTATTTACCAAAACAATCAGCCAGTTATTTTTTATCGCGATCCAGGGTGTGTTTGCTTCTTGGATATGGGGTTTACTATACATACACTTATTTTATTATATCTGCACTATATTGTATCTCGTATGTACCATCTGCATGAATTAAAAATGCCCGCGTAGGGTATGGGGGAAGGTCACTCACAATTTGTGATGGAGTTACGATCGCGTCGCCAATGTACCAAGGGAATGGACTGCCGGAAGGATCATAAAGGAATACCCGCGACCGGTTTTTACTGTAATAAATTGTTTCAAAGAAAATAAGCGGATTATCCACGAGGACAACATCCTGTTTTGTCAAAAGTGCATTGACCTCTTTGACAGAACTTCTGATATCGAATTTTGCGTGTTGACTTGGATACCAAAAGTTAAACCCGAATATAAAGATCAAAGCACTGGCCGCAACGGTCTTTTGGATCAATGAATTTTTTATGTATTCTATGGCACATACTACTAAAAATATTTCAGCGATGGTACAGGGAATGACATACCGGTTGACGAATAGCGGTTTATAAAATGATATACCGATGACGATAACAAGCGGTACAAACTTTAAAATGAAAAAAAAGCTATTACGGACACGCGTACGCCGGGATGTGAGAGCATAGACAGAAGCAATGAAAAGTAAAAAAGATAGGAGAG
>CAYHEJ010000066.1:0-5132 GCA_964355625.1 uncultured Gammaproteobacteria bacterium | reverse complement strand
CGCCGCAGCAACAACTGAGGAGGGACCGAAGGAAGAGCAAACCGTGTTTAACGTGGTATTGGCTTCAATCGGCGAAAACAAAATCGGCGCAATTAAAGCAGTCCGTGAACTCGTCCCCACATTGGGACTTCAGGAAGCAAAAGCACTGGTAGAATCAGCACCGAAAGAAGTATTAACCGCTGTCAATAAAGCAACAGCAGAAGAGGCGAAGAAAAAACTTGAAGCCGCAGGGGCGAAAGCGGAATTGAAATAAGGGGCATGAATCCCCTTTCAATTCTTGGTATAGGCTTCCTTCTGGGCGTCCGTCATGCGACGGACGCGGATCATGTGGTGGCAATTTCCACAATTGTCACACAGCAAAAAAAACTCAAAAGTGCGAGCATCATCGGCGTCCTGTGGGGCATCGGACACACCATAACGGTATTCATTGTGGGTGGAGCGATCATCATTTTTCATGTCGTCATCCCTCCACGCGTTGAATTATTTCTGGAGTTTACCGTTGCCATCGCTTTAGTTATCCTCGGAATCCGTAATCTTTTTATGCCAGAAGATCGCCCGCATACCCATACTCATTTTCATGACCTTGATCCGTTTTTCCGGCCGCTCGCCATCGGGATCATTCATGGGCTTGCAGGATCCGCGTCGATCGCGCTACTTATATTAGGAAGTATCAAAAGTCCACAGGTCGCCATATTGTATCTGGTGATTTTTGGTCTGGGCACGATGATCGGGATGATGGTCATAACCACGCTTATCGGCATACCAATAATTATTGCCGCAGATAAATATCAAAAACTAAACCGCTACATTACTATCATGTCCGGAATTCTGAGTCTCGTCTTTGGCCTCTACCTCGCCTACGAAATCGGCGTCACGCAACACCTGTTTGGCGTAAGCCCCCAATGGGATCCACACTAATATAATAAACTCATCGTAGGTCATTCCAGAGGCTCACTGAAAAATAGAGTAAGCAGCCTCATGATCTGAGTGCTGTAGCCATAAAGTTACTATTTCCCGTAGCTTCCCCGAGACAGATTTACAACCTGTAGCGCTATCGAGCCGTTACTGCCAACATATGTCGAATCTCTTCATACTACAGGACAAGATAGTTTGATATACTTATTCAAAACCCATCAAGATCATTTATTGAATGACGAGAGGATACTATTTATTGAAATGGTCCATTACCTATTAACGAATACATTTACTGTTCAAACTTTGATGAGATCAGATTTTTGAGTAAATATTATTGTTATTTAATATTTTTTTCAAACTTCGAATTACAGGACTATTTATTATCCATCTTGCCAACTCCCGAGCCAACCCAAACCATCCACTTGCAAATGAGTATCATGTGAAAAAATTGAAGCCAAGCGATCTACAATGTCTTTATCATATAAAAGTCCTCCACCTGCTGCTTGCACTTCTTCTACTGCACTTCTCAAAGTATATTTTTTTTCATGATATGGTCTAAATTCACAACGACTGACAATCTGATCAATGCAAACCGCTAACCTTCCAAAAAAACACAAATCACGCCCATAAATAGGAAAACTTCCACTTCCATCTAGCTTCTCATGATGATATAAAAGCACATCGAAAGTAACACTTGGTAGCGCTCTACCAGTCCACTTCTCATACCGATCAAGAATATCGTATCCAAATTTTACATGTAACCCCATGCCTTTCCATTCTGATTCAGAAATTTGATCACGTGGTAAATTCCAAGAATCTATAGCAGCGCTTTCTACTTTGCCAAAATCATGCACGAGAAATGCCAACATTATGTCCGAAAGATTTGTGTCATATCTCACTCCAACGGGCAAACCGTGCTTCTTTATATATATGCCTCCTATAAGTGCTTCAGGTCTTCCATGATCTAACGATCGTAATAGAGCATTGTAGTGCGCTTCATCATTATGATCCCAAATTGGCGCATTCAGAATATCTGCTGCGCGACTTTCGGCAATTCGTAGAGCACCCTGAACTGATTGGATTTCCGGTGACATTTTACCATTATATCAAGAACAGACTATATCGTTATGGGTGAATCGATTTGATACCCCTTGACAAGGTCTGACCATAGGTGATACTTTGCGATAAGTATTGATATCCCCGCCCAAAAAAAGGAGAAAGTATGTCCCTAGGAGATGAATGGCCGGATCTACTTACGGTCCGGGAAGTAGCAAAAATATTACGCGTGTCGCCACTGACCATCAAGAGATGGGGCAAACGAGGAAAGCTGCCGGCAATCCGGATCAACTCACGCGGAGACCGCCGCTATAAAAAAGAAGCCGTCATGTGGCTTCTTGGTTTGCAACAGAAAGGAACTTAACCTCTTGACCCCATGCTATAAGTAGCATACGGTGGTCTTAATGGTTGTTATTGAAGCACTCAATGGAGGAGCAGAAATCCCCCATCACATCCTTTTACCTTCCTACCTGCCAGATAATGTAGCTATGTATAATGCCGGAGTTGCGGCATTTGATGGTGGCACGAGGCTTCTTTTCCCACGAATTGTCTTAAGGCCTACGGTAAAAGCGGATGTACCGGATCGCGGCACATTGTGGGTCTATATACAGAATGGCCAACAAACCATGACAGGTGCCCAGCCGCTTGCTATACATGCCCCTCCGGACGTATATAATGTAGAAGACGTTCGGTGTGCACCCCCGGGGAGCGATGGAGTGATGACCTTGGGATGTACTGCAGTGATTGAGAAAAACCACCAATTTGTCCCTCATCCAGCTTTTGTACACGCAACATTTGATGGAACCCGCGTACGAACGGATTCATTGAAAGTTGTAAGACATTTAAAAGGGAAAAATGTCACCCCTATAAATAACCGTCAATTCTTGGTTCGTTTACAAGGAGAAACCCATCGCATCCATCTCTATCAACACCTTGACACAGGCCCGCAGGTAGAAAAAATTTTGGACTTTCGGACCCATATAAAGCCTTGGATGACAGGAATCATAGGAACGGTCGTAGCTCCCATGCCCACTGGCTATGAAGACATACAGCTTATGCTCATCCACGGATATCCTACATTTAAAAATAAATATGAGTATCAGCTCGGGGTCGCGCTTATAACTGATAGATGGAAAGTTCTTGCGGTAGGATCCCAACCCATATGTAATCGGAAAAGTTTCGCAGACTACATACCGGAATACGAAGAATTACATCCATATCGTGCCGCAACCTACTGCACAGGAGTTACCCATGATCGACAAAAAAATGAAGTGACGCTGTATATGAGCGCAGGAGATCTTGTTACCGATTTGCAAACGTATTCCATGGATTTTCTTATCGCTGCGTGTTTGAAGTGACTACTGGACAATTTTAGCTTCTCCATATGTTCCAATTTTTTTCATGGGCGTCGCGTGGCGGAAAATAAAATCAAAGATTTGGCTTTGCATGTGCGCTAAATCAGCGTTTACAATTTCTACACAAAATATATCATTATTGAGATAATGATAGATGGCAGTCACGTCGTTATAAATAAGCACCTCGGATTTGATCAATAATTCTTTGGGAGCAATGAAGCGGGGCGTCCAGTAAGTACCTGCGGCATCTTTGACCTTGGTCCAGGGACTCATGTGGGCAATATTTGTCAATTGCAGTGTATGAATCTTGTTTGTTACTAACTCTTCGCGTACTTTTTCACTAAATTCCTGTGGTAAAAATGCCGTCATACTCGCTGACACTTCATAGATCAGAAGCTTGCCGCGGGCCCGCAGGGAATTCCAGGTGACGTGTTTGAGACCATCAACGCCGTGATGATACAAAACTTTCGACCCCGCAGTCTGGACAGACATCATGCCAAGTTGTGCGTACAAAGCAGGAAGCGCTGCTTTAATGCTCTCAAGCTCACTTTGACGCTCAGCCAGCAGCAATTCAAGCTGTTTATAAGGGCTGGCGGTAAACTTGAGCCCCAGCGACGCGAACTTCTGCGTTACCAGTCCCCTCTCTCCAAGCTTGTCCAACAATCGATACACGCGGGTACGGGCCATGTGAAGATCACGACTTAATTCAAGTGCAGATTTAGCCCCCTTTTCCAATAAATGAAGGTAAATACCGGCTTCTTCAGTCGTGAGGCCGAAGCGTGCAAGCGTGCGGGTGAGTATGTCTGTTTGATCGGACATCAGCTTGAGTATAACGCAGTTGAGGCCTATGATCAACCGATATGAGCGAACACATTTCAGAGCAAAAAGATATCGACATGCTAACGTTTAAGCTCTTCTGTCAACCCGGACGAGGCCTTCGACAAGCGTTCCCTGGCGTGGAACCAATCGCAGAGCAGATGGCACAAAATTATATCGCTGCAACAGCAGGTGATGAGCACAGCCCAGAAGCACAGAAACGTCTCGATGCGCAATTAGCACTAATGGGATTAACCCAACCGGAATTCGATGGCTGGATGGATTTAATGTTTGAAAGAACCCAGAAAAAATGAAAAATCTTTTTCTGCTCCTAAGCATCATCTTACCTCTCTACTCACCGCTTATCTATACTAAAGCGATTCTTCGTGGTGACGCCAAACCACACCGAACGACGCGGCTTGTACTTCTCGTGGTTGCTTGTCTGACAACGCTCTCTCTTTTGGCCCAAGGTGACCGAGTAGCGCTATGGCTTTCTATCGTGTCGACCTTTCAGGCTATCACCATTTTTATCCTAAGCATCAAACACGGTATGGGTGGCTGGAGCAAAAACGACATCGCCTGTCTTTTCTTTGCCCTCACCGGCATCATCGCATGGAAAACAACGAGTAACCCTACCCTTGCCCTCTATTTTGGTATTGGCGCTGACATCATTGGCATGACTCCGACTCTCTTCAAAACGTACCGCCATCCGGAAACTGAAATATGGACATTTTTTGGGATTGATGCGATATCCGGACTGCTTAATATATTCGCTTTGACCAGTTGGACTCTTGAAGCGGCAGTATATCCTTTTTATATTGTTGTAATAAATCTACTGGTTGCCCTACTTGCTTTCAGAAAATCAGCTTCGCAAGACACTCTCTTGCGAAGCTAAAGAACTACTTTTTGAAGCTCTTTGGCTGCTTCGGTGGGGTCGATGACGTTGACATTGAGCCCGGTACCGAGCTAGATCGGAAGAGCGTCGTGTAG
>CAYHEJ010000065.1:0-5169 GCA_964355625.1 uncultured Gammaproteobacteria bacterium | reverse complement strand
AAAATAGATTTAACCGTGGTTGGTCCTGAAGCCCCTCTCGTGTTAGGAATAGCTGATGTTTTCAGAAACGCAAAGTTAAATATTATCGGACCATCAAAAAGAGCCAGTCGGATAGAAGGTTCTAAGATTTTTGCTAAAAAGCTTATGAAAAAATATAATATTCCAACCGCGCAGTATTTAGCGTTTACCGATGCTAACAAGGCCAAAAAATATTTGGAGAAGGCGAAATACCCACTCGTCGTTAAAGCGGATGGCCTGTGCATGGGAAAAGGTGTGGCAGTTTGCAACAGTAAAAACGAAGCTGATACTTTTCTAGAACAACTTGATGGACAGAGAATTCTCATTGAAGAATGTTTGTTTGGCTGTGAGGTTTCGTGTATGGTGATTACCGACGGAAAGGATTTTCTTTCGTTCCTGCCGTCTCAGGATCACAAACGGTTGCTGGATAATAATAAAGGTCCCAACACCGGAGGTATGGGTGCGTATACTCCATTGCCATTTGTTGATGCTGCACTATTGAAACGAATTGAAAAAGAAATTATTGCCCCAACACTCAAAGCAATGGCAGTCGAAGGCTGTAAGTATCAAGGAATACTCTACCCCGGTATAATCCTGACGAAAGATGGACCGAAAGTCCTCGAATATAATTGTCGTTTTGGCGATCCGGAAACACAAGCACTGATGATGCAGTTGGAATCTGATTTGCTTCTTGTTTTTCAGGCTCAAATCAAAAAAAAACTAAAAAAAAGAATATTAGTATTTAAACAGGGATATTCGGTATGTGTTACACTTGCCTCCTCTGGTTATCCGGGTGATTTCAAAAGAGGTGAACAAATTTATGGATTAGATAAAGTATCAAAATATGTTCAAATTTTTCATGCCGGTACCCAAAAAATCAGCAAAAAATATTTCACAAACGGTGGGCGGGTTTTATCTGTTGTCGCGCATAATCATTCGTTAAAGCAGGCAATAGCGAATAATTATCGGCAAATCGGGAAAAAAGTCATTCATTTTAAAGGAATGCAATATCGCCGTGACATTGGCAACACATATGATTAATCGAATTGAGGTTTCCTCAAAAATTTCTGATACCCAGGTCATCAATGTCTATACGATTGTAAAAAATCTTACTTCAAATCAGTTGAAGCAAGTCGCTTCATCTCTCACTAATCCTGTATATCAAAAATTTACTGTTAATCAACCGACCTTAATAAAAAAGTTTTCCTGGGCTGTAGAAATTGGTTTTTTACCCGGTGTCACTGATAACGTCGCTACTACCGTCAAAGAAATTATGAAAGACCAATTAAATATAACATTTGCGGATGATGAAGGTGTTTTTTCTTCTCAACTTTTATTCATCAGCGGAAATGTTAATGAAAAACAAATGATCAATCCCTTAATTCAAAGAGTTCATATTAAAAGTAAAAAACAATATTTACTGGAAAAAGGGATGGATAAAATAGTCCCACAGGTAAAATTAGCAGCTGCCAATCTAGTTAATACAATTAGTCTTCATGTCTCCGATAACGAATTAATGGGTATCTCAAGTCGCGGTACATTGGCTTTAGATTTGGCTTATATGAAAACTATTAAAAATTATTTTATAAAACTAGGAAGGAATCCGACTGATATTGAGCTGGAATCTATTGCCCAGACGTGGTCGGAACATTGCAAGCACACCATCTTTGCTGACCCAATTGATGAAATAAAAGACGGATTATTTCGTTTTTACATTAAAAGAGCAACAGACGAGGTTAGAAAAAAGAAGGGTAACAATGATTTTTGTACCTCAGTCTTCACGGACAATTCAGGAGCAATAAAATTTGATAAAAATTATATTATTTCTCATAAAGTCGAAACTCATAATAGTCCATCGGCTCTTGATCCGTTTGGCGGAGCGGTCACAGGAATTGTCGGAGTGAACCGGGATGCCATTGGGTTTGATATGGGTGCAAAACCTATTGTCAATTATTATGGATTTTGTTTTGCCGACCCGAAATTAAAACCCATGCTTTATCGGGATAAAGACAAACAGCAGCCGTTACTTTCTCCCAAGCGAATTTTAGATGGAGTTGTCGCTGGTGTTAATTCTGGCGGCAACTGTTCGGGTATTCCGACCACTCAAGGATTTGTCTATTTTGATAATCGTTATCAGGGAAAACCATTAGTGTTTGTCGGAACGGTCGGATTGATCCCCATAAAGTCCTCTGCGATAAAAAAAGCCCGCGCGGGAGACTATATCGTTGTCATCGGGGGGCGTGTTGGTCAGGATGGTATTCATGGAGCCACTTTTTCATCCGAAGCTTTGACTTCCGGAAGCCCGGCAGGCGCCGTTCAGATAGGTGATCCGATGACTCAAAAGAAATTAAGCGATGCAATTGTTAAAGAAGCACGTGACCTGAAGCTTTATCACAGTATTACCGATAATGGAGCAGGTGGGCTTTCATGCTCTGTTGCTGAGATGGCGAAAGAATCAAACGGCTGTCTGGTTCAGTTGGAAAAAGTACCTTTGAAATATCCTGGCTTGGAACCTTGGAAAGTTTGGATATCAGAGTCGCAGGAACGGATGACACTCGCGGTGCCAAAAAATACATGGTTACAATTTTCTCGATTGATGACGAGTCGCGACGTCGAAGCCACGATAATCGGTCAATTTACTCAAAGCGGCCGCTGTATTGTTAAATATCGGGACAAAACCATCATGGATATAGATATGGAGTTTCTCCATAATGGTCTTCCTGTTCGGCCTATGAAAACCACACCGGTAAAATCAATAGGTAAAGAGCCTGAAATTTCTCAAAGACAGGACTTTAATAAAACACTGTTGTCTATGATGCAGGGGTTAAATATTTCGAGTTTTGAATTTATTTCGAAACAGTATGATCATGAAGTTCAAGGTAACTCTGTCATTAAACCATTACAAGGAAAAGGCAGAGTTAATGGTGAAACGACGGTAATAAAACCAGTTTTTGATTCAACACACGCAGTTGCTTTATCTCAAGGATTGTATCCAAGATACAGCGACATTGACTGTTACCATATGGCTGGCGCGAGTATTGATACGGCGATAAGAAACGTAGTGGCAGCAGGCGCCGATCCTGATGCCATTGCCCTCCTTGATAATTTTTGTTGGTGCAGTTCCCGAGATCCGCAGAGATTGTATCAGTTAAAAAAGGCGGCTCAGGCGTGTTATGATTTTGCAAAAGTTTATCAAGCTCCGTTTATATCCGGCAAAGATAGTATGTTTAATGATTTTAAGGGTTATGATAAGAAAGGTAATCCGGTAAAAATATCAATTCCGCCGACATTGTTAATTTCTTCAATTGGCATTATTCATGACGTTTTAAAAACCATTTCTATTGATGTGAAATTTCCCGGAGATCTTGTCTACATTCTTGGCGTTACAAACAATGAACTAGGCGGATCGGAATATTACGCAATGCATTCTTCAATCGGAAATACCGTTCCGAAAATCCACGCGGTAGAATTTATGAGACGATACAGAGTTTTCTATCAAGCAATAAACAAAAAGCTCATTACTTCGGCGATAAGTTTAACTCGTGGAGGATTGGGAGTTGCTTTAACTAAAGCAGCTCTTGCAGGGAGATTAGGTCTTGAAGTGTCTCTCCATGGTTTACCGGGTCAGGTACACCGGAATGATTTTGCTTTATTTTCCGAAAGTCAAGGACGCCTCTTAGTGACTGTTGATCCCACTCATAAAAAAATCTTTGAAGAAACCATGAGAGGAACTCAGATAAAACACATTGGTCTTGTAACAAATAATCAACAAATAATAATTAAAGGATTTGATAACAAAACTATTGTTTGTGTTGATCTTAATCAACTTAATAGAGCATATACGACGGTTTTTAAAGATTATTAATTTATGAAACCAAAAGTAGTAATTCTTTCCGGGTATGGCTTGAACTGTGAAGATGAAACGAAATACGCTTTTGATTTGGCCGGGGGTATTGGACACATAGTACATATTAACGACCTCATAAAAAATAAGAAACTTTTGAATAATTTTCAGATCATGGCTATTCCGGGTGGATTTGCCTATGGCGACGATACCGGATCGGGAAACGCCTATGGATTAAAATTAAGAAACCATCTATGGGAACAGATTTCAACATTTGTCTCAAAAGATCGTTTGATTTTAGGGATCTGTAATGGTTTTCAGGTTCTTGTCAATTTGGGATTAGTGGGTGAACGGCAAGTCGCACTTCTGCCCAATGATTCTCATCGATATACGACCGGTTGGTTTGATATAACAATTACCAATGACTCACCATGGTTGACCGGTATTACAGAAATAGCTTTACCGATTGCACATGGTGAAGGTAAATTTTATGCATCAAGCGATATATTAAAACAGCTGAATAAAAAAAATTTAGTGGCAGCAAGATATGTCGTAAACCCAACCGGTACTCTGGAAAATATCGCTGCCATTACCGATGAAAGTAAAAGAATTTTAGGCATCATGCCACACCCGGAACGTGCGATGTTTTTCACTCAACTGCCTGACTGGCCGTATCTGAAAGAGTTGTATCAGCGTCAGGGGAAGCAAGTGCCAACTCAAGGACCCGGTTTACGTATCTTTCAAAATGCAGTAAGGTATTTTCAATGATGAAACATAATTCGTACACAATTGCAACGTTGGGAAGTCATAGTGCTCTTCAAATAATGAAAGGGGCAAAAGATGAGGGGTTTGCAACATTACTCGTATCGGAAGCGTCAAAGGTATCGTTGTATCGGAGGTTTTCATTTATCGATAAGATTATTAGTATTAATTCGTTTTCTGACTTTCCACGTATTGAAAAACAACTCCAAAAATATCACTGCATTCTCATCCCTCACGGTTCGTTTGTGGCGTATCTTGGGAAAGAGGGAAATAAAAAAATAACTATTCCGTATTTCGGTAATAAAAAAGTTCTTGATTGGGAAGAAGACCGTCAACTCCAAAGACAATGGCTTATTGAAGCAAACATTCATGTACCCAAAGAGTACTCATCTAAAAATATATCCGGTCCAGTAATCGTAAAATCATATGGAGCAGCGGGTGGCTGGGGATATATTTTTGCGAGTGATAAAGCAGAATTCAACAAAAAAATACACACCATGAAGAGCAATAAATACATCATTCAACAATATATCGTCGGCGTTACG
>CAYHEJ010000064.1:0-5257 GCA_964355625.1 uncultured Gammaproteobacteria bacterium | reverse complement strand
GTCTGATAGAAAGTAAAAAAGTCGGTCTTCATGAACTTATGTATCCGGTTATGCAAGGCTTCGATAGCTACCACATGGACACAGATATCCAGCTCGGCGGAACGGATCAAACATTTAATATGCAGGCAGGGAGAGTCCTTCAGAAGGATTTACGCGGCAAAGAATCATATATTATCGCAAATGGCTTTCTCGAAGGCACAGATGGAAGAAAAATGAGCAAATCCTGGGGGAATGCTATTTGGCTGGCTGACGAACCCAACGAAATGTTCGGAAAAATCATGTCACTTCGGGATGAATTAATTGTCCAATATTTTACACTTGCAACAAATGTGAGTATGGATACAGTCGCCCAAATTGAGAAACGACTCAAGTCCGGAGAAAACCCAATGGTTCTTAAAAAAGAACTCGCCGTACGATTGGTTACGGAATTACACTCTACAGAAGATGCAAAAATCGCGCAAGAAGAATTTGAAACTCGATTTCAAAAGGGTGAGGTTTCCCGTGCGGATTTACCGACAGCATCCATAACAACACTTTCACTGTCAGGTTCTGTGATTGAGTACATCGTATCTTTGCAACTGGCGAAAAGCAACTCAGACGCACGAAGACTAGTAGAACAAAAAGCGGTAAAAATAAATTCAGTAGTTCAAACAAATGTGAAAGAAGAATTGCATATAAAGCCAGGTGATATAGTTGAAGTCGGGCGGAAAGCTGTTAAAATAATAGAATAATATGAACTTCTTTAGAAAACACCAGACTTTTTGGAAAGTCATTATGATCATCGCATCGCTCGCTTTGATCGGATCTTCATTTCTCCCGCTTCTTTCTCTTCGATAACATGGATCTTACTCTTGAGACACCCGTACGTTTTATCCCACACGTAGGGCCAATCATGGCAGAACGGCTGACAAGACTGGGCATTACCACAGTTGAACAACTTCTTTATCACATCCCTTTCAGATATGACGATTTTTCCCTCGTATCGACGATTGCGGGTGTCCGTCCGGACGAAACCGTCACCGTCAAGGGTAAAGTGGAAAGCTTTCATGCTTTTATTACCAAAACAGGGAAGAAGATGCAGGAAGCACGGATTTCTGATGACACCGGAAAGCTCACCGTTGTCTGGTTTAATCAACCCTATCTTCAAAGCATCATTAAGGAAGGCGCAACTATCAGATTTTCCGGCGACATCGGGTGGTTTGGAAGTAAACTGGTCATGAATTCTCCTCAATACGAATTATTATCGACAGAGGGAGATTCACCGTCTCTTCATACCGGCAGACTTGTGCCAGTGTATCCCGAAACTGAGGGCGTATCATCAAAATGGCTCCGCGGACGGGTGGCGTATGTTTTAGAACATGCTTTGGAAAAACTTTCAGAGTATCTGCCTCAAAACATAATCCAATCCCAACATTTACAACCGCTGAAAGAGGCAATCCAAGTCGTCCATTTCCCTTCAACGCTTCCGGAGGCACAAGAGGCGAAACGGCGATTGGCTTTTGATGAACTTCTCATCCTTCAAGTACGTGCCTCTGAAGACAAATACATCCGGGAGCAGCAACAAGCCTCATTCCCTTTCAACGTGCCAAAAGATGATGTCCTCACGCTTATTAACTCACTTCCTTTTCAATTAACCGGAGATCAGAAAAAAGCCATCAATGATATTTTTGCCGATCTCTCCAAGAGCTATCCGATGAACCGGCTCTTGGAGGGAGACGTGGGATCCGGAAAAACCGTTGTGGCTGCCATCGCAATGTATGTAGCTCACCGAAATGGATTTCAGTCAGCGCTCATGGCTCCGACGCAAATCCTCGCTGAACAGCATTTTACTACTATCTCCCAACTTCTGTCACCGCTTGGCATTCACATAGGCCTCATGACCGGATCGCGGAAGGATACTGATGAGGTGCAGGATATTTTTATCGGCACGCACGCACTTTTATCTGGTTCGCTCATATTTGATCAGCTCGGACTTGTCATAATAGATGAACAGCACCGGTTCGGTGTCTCTCAGCGCCAAACGCTGATGGAAAAAAGCAAAAAGGGTAAAATGCCGCATCTGTTGACGATGACGGCTACCCCCATACCCCGCACGGTTGCTAAAACCATTCTCGGGCACATGGACCTATCAACACTCACAGAGATGCCCCACGGCCGCGTTCGCATTAAAACATGGCTGGTACCAACCAAAAAGCGGACTCCTGCCTATGCGTGGATCTCAAAGCAACTGTCGAGTACCGGCGGACAGGCGTTCGTTATTTGCCCGCTGATAGAGGAATCAGAAACTCTTGTGTCCGTCAAAGCCGTAACAGAGGAGTATCAAAATCTCACAAAAATATTTCCAAAGGTGTCTTTAGGCTTGCTGCACGGACGCATGAAGCCAAACGAAAAAAGCCGGGTGTTAACCGAGTTTCGGGAAAATAAAATCCGGATACTTGTCGCTACACCCGTGGTTGAAGTAGGCATAGATATTCCAAATGCAACAATAATGATGATTGAGGCCTCTGAACGATTTGGCTTAGGACAGCTACATCAACTGAGAGGGAGAGTCGGCCGCGGATCCCTGGCTTCGTATTGTCTTTTGTTTACCGAAAACGAGGATGAAAAAACGCTCACACGGCTAAAATCTCTCGAAACTATCTTTAGCGGACCGGAACTTGCGGAAGTCGACTTAAAGCTCCGCGGTCCGGGTGAACTTCTCGGTACCCGGCAACACGGCCTGCCCAACCTAAAAATTGCAGAGTTCACCGACATGGTGTTGATCGAACAAACCCAAAAAGCACTGCAATTACTCATCTCAGAAGACCCAAGTTTTACAAAGTTTCCCCTCTTGAGGGAAAAGGCTCAAAAGAGTACAATTGAATCAGTCACACAAGACTAATAATGACTCCATTACCAAAAAGACGACATAGCACTCGAAGAGGCGGTAAACGTAAAGCAGCTATTAAACTGACGCTTATCGGCTTACTTATTTGCGCAAATTGCGGCAAAAAGCGATTCCCACACCGCGTATGTCCATCGTGTGGTTTTTACGGTGGAAAAGAAGTGATTAAACACAAAGTAAAGAAGGCCCGCAATGAAAACCCCAAATGACCCCCGGCATCAAAGACGCATTACCCAGATGCAAAAATTATTTTCCTGGAGCTTTCAGGAAATAAAAGGGGATAGTGATATAGACCCGATCATCCAGGCATTACCCGCAATAGACGCTAAAATCCAAACATCTGCGCCCGAATGGCCGCTCCCAAAAATTGCTAAAATTGATCTAGCAATTCTTCGGCTCGCCGCGTATGAACTCACCGTCGGCAGGAGTGAACCGACAAAAGTTATCATCGATGAAGCGATAGAACTCGCCAAAACATTCGGCAATGACAAGAGCGCAAAATTTATCAACGGTGCACTCGGCTCACTCATAAAGGAGGACGTATGACACTGGAGGAACTTCAAAAAAATATTAACATTCAATTTACATCAGCGGATTTACTCAAGCGGGCATTTATCCACCGATCGCACCTCAACGAAGCAAAAAATACACACGTCTCCAATGAACGGCTTGAATTTCTCGGGGATGCGGTCCTCTCGTTTTGTACCTCTCACTATTTATATGAACAATATCCGGATTTCCCTGAAGGAACTCTGACAAATATCCGCTCAAGCCTGGTCAAAACTCAAAGTTTAGCCTCAGTTGCGCAAGAATTGCATCTGGGAGATCTATTAAAGCTTAGTCACGGTGAAGAGGCCTCAGGAGGCAGAAACAACCTCTCGCTCCTTGCTGACTGCTTTGAAGCGCTGTTGGGAGCGATATTTCTTGATCAAGGGGTAGAAACTGTCCGGACTTTTTTAACAACGTATCTCTTTATCCGGACAAAAGCTATCGTGGAGCAAAAAGCGTATGTCGATTATAAAAGTTTACTGCAGGAAATTATCCAACAAGAGTCGAGGATTTCACCCACATACCAAGTCGTCAAAAGCGAAGGGCCGGATCATGCCAAGACGTTTTGGATACAGGCAACGGTCAATAACAAAATATTAGGCGAGGGGACAGGCAAATCCAAACAGGAAGCAGAGCAAGCGGCGGCTTCAAATGCGCTTGAGAAGATGGGTAAAACGTGATATCATAGCCTCATATGCTGAAGATTAGACTCGCACAAACTGGCTCAACAAACCGCAAAAGCTATCGAATTGTAGCTATCGAAGAGGGAAAACGAAGGGACGGGAGGCAGGTAGAAATATTAGGATTTTATAATCCTTTGGTTAAACCACCGCAGATAAAAATCGACAAAAAACGAGTGGAATACTGGCAGAGTGTCGGGGCGCAAATTACTCCGGCCGTTGCAAAACTTCTTAAATAACTCATGAAAGACACACTTCTTTTTATCCTTCAAAAACTTGTTGATCACCCTGATGAGGTACGCTTGGATGAACAAAACGATAATTCAAAGATTATCCTGACGATCCATGCGAATCAGCAAGATTTGGGCAAAATTATCGGCAAAAGCGGGAGAATTATCAAAGCACTCCGCGATTTAATCAAGCTCATGGCAGCCAAGGAAAATTGCTACGTCGACATCGTCCTGGCAGAGGAAGCATAAATGGATATCACAATCGTGACATTGTTCCCGGAAATGTTTACCGGTCCGTTTGATCACTCCATTATAGAAAGGGCAGTTGAAAAACAACAAGTTACCATTTCCTACGTTGCAATACGGGATTTTGCAGATGACTCATATAAAACAGTAGACGATCATCCCTATGGCGGCGGTCACGGAATGATCCTTCGGGTTGACGTTGTTGACCGCGCTATCACGCATGCAAAACAAAACAAAGCGTCACACGTCGTACTTTTAGATCCTCAGGGAGTGCCATATACGGAGTCGCACGCCGTAAAACTTTCCGCATATAACCATCTTATTCTCGTCTGCGGGCACTATGAAGGTATTGATGAAAGAATCCGAAGCTTAGTTGATGAAGAGATCTCTATAGGCGACTACGTGCTCACAGGCGGAGAACTACCGGCCATGATCATCCTAGACAGTGTTGTTCGGCTTCTCCCCGGTGTATTAAAAAAGGAACAAGCAACTTCCGATGAGTCGTTTTCAAGCCCGGATCACGTTTTAGAATACCCACAGTATACCCGTCCGGAAATATATAAAAGCATGAAAGTCCCGCCCGTACTTCTCTCGGGAAACCATAAAAACATTGCCGGGTGGAAAAAATCAGAAGCCCGCCTCCGCACCCGCCTCAGACGCCCGGATCT
>CAYHEJ010000063.1:0-5259 GCA_964355625.1 uncultured Gammaproteobacteria bacterium | reverse complement strand
GGTATCCATGGGAACAATGACATCCGGCGTGACACCCTTTTTGTTGATCGAATCGCCTTTGGGAAGAAGCCATTTGCCGGTGGTAATATGAAGTCCCGCCCCTCCGGCAAGATCCTCCGGCGTCTGGACAGACCCTTTGCCAAATGACGTTTCTCCGACGAGTGTCGCCCGTTTGAAGTCCCGTAACGCTCCTGCAACAATTTCTGCCGCTGACGCACTGCCTTTGTTAATGAGAACGACGACCGGAATGTCCAAAAGTTTTCCCACCCGGGTCACTGGATAATTCTCCTCCGTACCGTTGCTGTTCACCTGCGAGACCACTGTGCCGCTTTTGATAAATTCGCTTGCTATAAAAACAGATCCCTCAAGGTACCCGCCTGGATTATTACGAAGGTCAAAAATGAGTCCTCTGACAGACGGGTCTTTGCGCTGGGCTTGCACGATATCACCGACTGCTTTATCCCACTCGTCATTGCTGTGATCGCCAAAGCGCGATAGATGAATATAGGCAACTTTTCCGGATTTACCAAGCAAGGTATTGTATGTGGTCACACCAGAAATCTCTTTTATGTCGCTCACTGCTTTTACCCAAGAATCCACCGATGCGACTGTTATCGTATTGCGTACGATACTGTAGTCCGTCGCTTTCGTATCTCCATCGTGAAGAATCGATAACCTCACCGTCGTCCCGATAGGTCCACGTATTTTTGTCACCGCCTGAGGGACTGTCCAACCGGCAGTTTCTTCATCATTGACTTTTAAAATATAATCTCCGGCTCTGACTCCTGCCTTTTCAGCGGGCATCCCCTTGAGAGGTGCTACGATCATAACGTGGCCGTCTTTCATGCCTAATTGCGCGCCAATTCCTTCAAATTGACCACCAAGATCTTCTTTAAAATCTTTATTGTCTTTTGGCGGAAGAAAAAGAGTATATGGATCACCTAATGAAGACACCATGCCGCTAATGGCTCCCCACACCATTTTTTGGCTATCCATGCTTGCCTTGTCGATATAGGAACGGGTGAGTCTCTGCCAGACATCCCAAAATAGAACAAAATCGACCACCTGTGAATTGGATGTCTGATTGACGACCAAAACGCCCTGCACCTTTTTTTCACCGATTCGGTATCCAATGCTCGCCGAAAGAATACAAAATGCTGTAATAAGAATGAACGATCGGAACTTCGAAAATGGCATAGGTCTCATAGAGGTATAGTATCTATACTACCAAATTAAACGCGTACGATATAGGGGAAAAATGCAACGAACCGAGCCAGCTTTATGGCATTTTCCAACTGGCGCTGATGTTTACTGCACACGCCGGTTCTGTTGCGACCCAAAAGCTTCGCCCGTTCCGTCAAATACCGGCCCAAAAGCGTGACATCTTTGTAATCCGGCACCATTTTATTATCACAAAAATGGCAATTTCTTGCGACTGGTCGAATTCTTTTTGGTTGTCTTGATGGTCTCATATATTATTTAACTCGCTCCTTAAAACGGTATATCGTCGGGATTAATATCTTCAGATCCCGTTTTTTCCTTTAACGCTGGTTTTGGTTCGGGCTGAGCAACAACTGTGGTTGATGCTACTTCAGGTGTTTCACCGGTAATAGGACGGCGGGAATCTAAAATAATCATGTCTTCGATCACTACCTCCGTCGTATTATGTTGGACGCCATCCTGCCCCTGCCACGCATTTGTCCTAAGACGCCCTTCGACATAAATTTTGCGGCCTTTGGTCAAAAGTTGACTGCAAAGTTCCGCAAGTTTATTCCAGGCAATGACCCGATGAAATTCTGTCTCTTCTTTCTTTTCGCCGGATTCCGTCGTCCACATCCGGTTGGTTGCAAGACCAATAGTACAAACTGCTGCGCCCGTAGGCGTGTAGCGGAGTTCCGGGTCACGGGTCAAATTACCGATAAGCTGAACTTTGTTTAGGCTTCTGGACGACATGTTATTTTTTCACGGTCAATAAATACCGTAATACCTCTGCACCTAATTGTACTTTCTTTTCTAATTCGCTGACATGAACGTGTTCACCAGTCAAGACCGCGACGACGTAGATACCTTCTTTTTGTTTTTTGATCGGATAGGCCAGCCATTTTTTCCCGAGCACGGAAACGTTCGTTACTTTCGCTTCACCACCGACAATTTTTTCCACTAATCCGCCAGCTGATTTTTCCGTCACGTCAACGGTAGGAGCAAAAACAAGCATCAATTCGTACTGTCGCATAGGTTCTGATAATATCATGAACCGACTTTAAACTCAACGACGTCTCCATCCCGCATCACGTATTCTTTTCCCTCTGACCGCACCTTCCCGATTTCTCTCGCCTTTTTCCAGCCATTAAATTCTCCAAACGATACGATGTCCGCCTTAATAAACTTTTTCTCAAAATCCGTATGAATAACCCCCGCGGCCTGAGGAGCTTTCGTGCCGCGCTCGATCGTCCAAGCCCGCGCCTCAATCGGGCCGCATGTTAAAAACGATAGAAGACCGAGCATCTCGTATGCTTTCTTTATCAACCGATCAAGCCCTGAAAACTCAAGTCCTAAAGATTTTAAATATTCTTTTTGTTCCTCGTCGGAAAGTCCGGCAAGCTGTGATTCCGTTTCTGCACAAATGGCAAGCATGCCGGTTTTCTCCGCCAATTGTTTTTCAGAAACATTTGCAACGTACATCACCGGTTTCATCGTCAGAAGCTGCAAATCACGTACTTCTTCAGGATCCATGATCACATCTTTTGCCATCTTGCCGCTATTCAATGCCGCTTTAAGATCAGCAAATGAATCTTTTTGTTTATTGAGCGTTTGGAGATCAGCAAGTATTAATTCTGTTTCGACAATTTCCCTGTCGCGATCTGGGTCGGGTCCTCCTTCCACATGGACAATAGAAGGATCCTCAAAAAACCTGATGACGTGACAGATGATATCAACTTCCCGAATATGGGCCAAAAATTTATTCCCCAATCCCTGTCCTTCTGAAGCACCTTTGACCAGTCCCGCGATATCGACGAATTCAACGACAGCGGGAACAAGAGGAGGAAGTTTATCCATCTTCTCTTCCTCTTTGGTAATCTCCGCTAATTTCTGCAGGCGATCATCCGGCACGGGAACGACTCCAATGTTCGGTTCAATCGTCGCAAACGGATAATTGGCCGCAAACGCGACTTGTTTTTTAAGCAATGCATTAAACAACGTCGATTTCCCGACGTTTGCTAGCCCCACAATGCCTATCTTGAGATTCATGAATGGAATTGTAGCATATTTGATCTTTTTCCACGTTTGTCCTACTATACAAAGATTAGTTCTCACACATGTATGAAAGACCATACTATTCGTATTGCGATCGTGGGCGTCGGAAATTGTGCCTCATCACTCGTCCAGGGCCTGACGTATTACAAAAAAACAAAACCCAATGCACCTGTCGTCGGACTCATGCACACAACACTTGGCGGCTATAACATTTCCGATATCAAAGTCGTCGCGGCATTTGATGTCAACAAAACCAAAGTGGGTATTGATATAGCCGTTGCAATTTTTGCACATCCTAACAACACCAAAAAATTTTCCTCAGTCGCAAAAATCGGTGTGACAGTCCAAAATTCCCCGGTTCTTGATGGCATCGGCGAGTATACAAAAGACGTGGTAAAACCAAGCAGCGAAGCAATCCCTGATCCTGTTGAAATTTTACAAAAATCCGGCGCACAAGTCCTCGTGTGTTATGTACCGGTTGGAAGCCAAAAAGCAACGGAATATTGGGCACATGTCTGTATTAAAGCTCAGGTAGCTATGGTCAATTGCCTGCCTGTATTTATCGCCTCAGACCCCGAGTGGGCGAAAAAATTTGAAAACGCCGGAATTCCGATCATAGGCGATGATATCAAATCCCAAGTTGGCGCGACGATTCTCCACCGGACGCTCGTCAATCTCTTTTTAGACCGCGGAATGCCCATAGATCACACCTATCAGTTGAATGTCGGCGGTAATACGGATTTCCAAAATATGCTGGAGCGATCGAGGCTTGCAAGTAAAAAACTTTCCAAAACCCGCTCCGTGACATCGCAGATGACGCTTCGGGACACGTTGATCGCAAAAGACGATGTACACATCGGACCGAGCGATTATGTCCCGTGGCTTGCCGATAATAAAGTCGCGTTCATTCGACTCGAGAGCCGGCACTTCGGCGACGTACCGATGAACATTGAAGTCCGGCTGTCTGTCGAAGATTCACCCAATTCTGCGGGAGTTGTGATAGATGCGATCCGTTGCTGTAAAATAGCTCTGGATAGAAAAATATCAGGACCTCTGGAATGCCCCTCTGCATACTTTATGAAATCGCCACCACGCCAGATGAACGACTCCCAGGCCAAAGCCGCTGTCGAAGCATTTATTTCGATTTGACATTAGCTATAAATTGGAGTATATTTAAGCCATAAACGCCTCGTCCAGCGAAAGCCCGACGAGGTTTTTTAGTGCTATAATGATCTCATGAGTACATATTTATTCATTGATGGAGAAAACTTTCTTTACAAAATTGAAGACACCCTCCGTGAAGCAGGTATCCAGACCTCACTTCACTCATAACTTCAGCATTGCAAGATTATGACATTTCCAAAAAATACTTTTACTCAGCCAAATTGAAACTATTTGAAGAAACCAGAAAAAAATCACTTGAGCTTATACATAAACAACGAACACTAAAAACAAATCTTGAAAAACAAGGTTTTGAGTTTGTTTTAGCCGGAAATGTGAGGCCTCAAAAAATCAAAAACGGTAAAAAGACAACATTTGTATTTAAAGAAAAAGGTGTTGACGTTCGTATTGCAGTGGACTTGGTGACTTTAAGTTGCGATAACGCCATAGATACGGCAATACTTTGCAGTTCGGATTCTGACTTACAACCGGCAATCGCTGAAGTGCGAAAACGAGAAGTAAAAATCATCTATCTCGGCTTTGAAACACAACCGAACAAAGGTCTTACCTATACGACCAATAAAACTGTCCTCTTTCGAAGTCACGAGATACTCAAGGCGTGTGCACAAAAGAAATAAAAGTTATTTCGCAGAAAGCGTCAAGTACGTAAACCGTACGCCTTCTTCTTCTCTCTCCTCTTGAAAAATTATTTTTGTAAACCGTGAGTAATCTGGAAAAAATGTATCCGCGTCAGCGGATCCGTCCACTACGGTTAAATATAACCTGTCTGCCCGGTCAATAGCCTGTGCATATACCGATCCCCCGCCAATAATAAATATTTCA
>CAYHEJ010000062.1:0-5279 GCA_964355625.1 uncultured Gammaproteobacteria bacterium | reverse complement strand
AAAAACCCACCAGCGGTTTGTTTTTGGGCAGCCCCTCCGGAACGCGATAACTGCAAATACCCAGGAGAATTAACTACAGCCTTCATCGCTTTATCAAAATTTATCTTTACAGTATATTCAGGCAGGTCTAAGTGAATAGTAGTAGTGTCAACGTTTACGGCTTCAGCAAACCGCGTCATTTTTTCTGCAAGAACAACCACCCTTTCAATGGTAATGTTTGGATTGGAGGGATCTGTCGCCAAATTAATAGCTTTTTCGAATAACACCGTGGTTTTAAGCGGGGGGTTGGGTTTAGAAAAATATGTGTCTCTTGTTCGCGAAACAACAGCGCTTACCCTCTCGTATTGGAAAACTGCAGTATCATATTCTGGTTTTGGTTGGTCCATTGCCCGGGCAAAAGCAGCAGTTTTAATATCTCTTGGAATTTCAGGTGCTTCATCTATAATTGCCTTCAGATCTTGAATAGACGTGGCTGTATTAGACATGTTTTTAATGTGTTCTTCTTGTTCGTTTGAAAGAGCGTCTCTGTTAAGTGCAGCTCGTACGTTTGATGTGTATTGTTTGCCAAGTTCTCTTGCGAAATCAGCAAGGTTTTTATCTTTTTGAAGTTTAAGCGCGCTCAGTGTTTTTGATGCTTTTTCCTCGCCTTTTCTGTATGTTTTTGCCCGGGCTGCGGCGTCTTGAGGTGAAATCGTTTCGTTTGACAATGATCGTTTTACTTGTTCCGGGAGATTTTCTAAATCACGTAGCGAGTCAAGCAGTTTTGCGTTAAGTTTTGTCGGGTTATCTAAAAGAGATAGAATTTGTTGTTCTTGAAGTTGGTTAAAAACATCCGGAAACAGAAATTTTATTTCCAGAAGAATTTCTTTGGCAACATCAGGATTCTGCCCCTCAAACTTACCCAGAGCATTTTTAACAAATTGATCCAGTGTTATTTGTGGGTCGGCCATGTGGTGTTATTTATTAGTAGATACGGTTTCGACAGTATAAATAGGACGGCTTGATGGGGTGGGCGGTACCTGCTGTGCATTTTTAGTGGCTTCCAATTCCTGCGGCTTGGTTGTGATCAAGGCGTGTTCTTGAGGAGAGGCGATCACGCGGATTGCCGCGTGAGCGGGCCCGGCAAAAAATAACCCTTCTCCGATATTGGCGGATAATAACAAATGTTTTTCTCCCTCGGAGAGGTAAAATATTTCCGCGACCTTGTCTATGGCTGCTGAGGACTGTTTGAGAAGGATTTGAAGACTGCTGTTTTGAATAATCGCTTTGCCCAGATCGACAGACAGGAAGTCTTCAACATCCTGAGTAATCGTCGTAAGCCCTAAATAGTATTTGCGTGCGCGCTTGGCGATAGAATTTAGAAACGCTCCGGAATCCGGATATTTCATCATATACCACGCCTCGTCAACGATAAGAATGCGGCGCTTAATGTTGCGGCGCACTTTTGTCCAGATGAAATCAAGGACGAGATACATGGCGATGGGTCGGAGCTCGTCTTCCAGGTCGCGGATAGAAAAAACCGTCAATTGGTTTCTGATTTCTATATTTGTCTGTTGGTCAAAAATTCCCACCAAGCTCCCTTTGACAAATTTTTCTATGCGGTCAGCCAGACCTTTTGCCGTCTCTTCCTCCATACCAATGAGGGTTTTATACAAATCTTCCATAAGCGGCGGTTCTTTGTTTTGGGTCGCGGGATCCGGGGTGATGCCTTTTTGTTTGTATGTCAAAATAAGAGCCCGGTCCAGAAGCGCATCCTCCGTGGGAGTCAGTTTTCCCATAACGACGCGGAAAAATCCATGAAGTGAAAGAATTTTTTGATTGAGTTCACTTTCTTCCAGGGTTGCACCCTGTTGGTGAAGGAGGGCTAAATCAAAAGGGTTTATTTTTGTCGTCGCACCGAAATGAAACCGGATGTATTCGCCTCCCAGGGCGTGTGTGAGGGTTTCATATTCGTTTTCAGGGTCTATGACGATTACTTCGGTGTCAAACATCAGGCTTCTGAGGATTTCAAGTTTTACCATAAAACTTTTTCCAGAACCGGATTTTCCAAATACCACTGTGTTTGCATTCTCTAAAGTAAAGCGGTCGAATATAACCAAACTATCATTATGCTCATTAATTCCGTATAAAATCCCTTCATTTGCAGTGAGCTCCGACGTAGTAAATGGAAACGTTGTAGCAAGAGATGTTGTGTCCATGTTGCGGGTGATAACCAAGCGGTCTTGCCCCATAGGAAGGGTAGTTTTTATTCCCTCTTCCATCTGAAGAATCGCGCGTTTGGTGACGATTAGAAGCGAAGAGAGCGTCGCCTCGACCTGTTTTGTCGCTTTATTGAGGTCGTCCATGGATTTAGCGGGGATCGTGACATAAAGCCCAAACTGGAAAAACCGCTGGGCGCCTTTAGCAAGCTCCTGTTGGAGTCCAAGCGCGTCTTCAAGTGCCACCTGGATAGATGGTTCAATCACGCGTCCGCGCTTCATGTCTGATTGAATGGTGGCCTCCATTTCGCCAACCTTCCGTTTGAGGTTTTCCAATACCTCCTCGCTTTTGGTTGGGTAAATATACATAGCAATGTCGAGGGTATGATTAAAAGAAATGAGCGGCTCGAGCCAGTTGGCGCTGACAAAACGTGGGTATCCTGCGACGAACAACGTCCGGAAATAAAAATTTCCGATCTTCAGGTTGTCAAAATCTACCACGATCGACGGCGGCGCAACAATATCCTTCATGCTTAAAGGCGCTCCTGGGTGCTTTGCCATGGGTTTATCATCCGGCATCGGATCAATAAATTTTTTGACGACTGTTTTTACATCCATATGGGTTATAGTCCTATGGTTTTTTCAATAACATCTGTTTCCGGTGGCGGCACATCCGGGTTGTATATCGTAAAAAATAGCTTGACAAGCTGTTCATTGGTTAGTTGGTGTGCCTGAAGACCCAGTCTGTTGAGGAGTCTGGTAATATGGTCGCGTTTTGGGTTAAGCACAATGAGAGCTCGTTCAAATATATAGGAGCGCTCGTACGGCAGGCCCCTTTTTTTATTGCCGAAAAAGACGCTTGGAGATAGGCCAAGCTCAAGACTTGAAAAAGGGATAATAATATAAAATTTTTTGTCCAGCACATCCTTTTCTTTCACCGTTGCCGCGACAAAAAGCCGGTAGTCATGGATGCTTTTGGCAAGTTTTGGATTTTTTTGTTTCCGCTCCTGGTCTTCGAGGAGTCGAAGGTAGGCAGTCACATCTTTGTGTTGGGTTCTGATAAGGAGTTCTATGGGAAACGACAGGGAGTTGAGAAGACCTGCGTATGCATAGATGATAGCGTCCTGTTCTTTTTCTGACAGAAGTCCAAAATTAACGGCAGTTGCAGTAACCACAAGCGCGCATGATCCGTCAGTGAAAAGAACGATGTCTTTGTCAATGGTTTCCATCTCAGTAAATGCCTGGGTAGTTGATTTAATGGGAATGATGGGTTGAGTCATGGTGTTGTATTCCCGAATAATTCTTTTTGGAGTTTTGCTCTGGTAATTTCTTTTTGGCTTTTGGCAATAATTTCAAGCGCCGGAACAATCGATCCATTGAGTGTGATCTGTATGCGGTCAAATGTGAATCGTCCGCGCGGATCTTCGATTTCAACAAAATATACGCCGTTTGCCAGAGGCGTGGAGGCGGCAAATTGTCCCAAACGATTGGTTTTTAGAGCGCGGAGGGGCACATCGTCTTTATCTTTTACGGTTATTAAAACCCCCGGAAGAAAGTTATTTTCACTGTCTTTTGTAATACCGGTGACGACATTGGGAAATGTCGTGAGTCTCGGAAGTCCGGCTTTGATTGATCCCTCGGGGGTAATAATTTTGACTGTTGGCCCCGACGTCATCTGGGTTGGTGTTGCCACATGAGAAGCGCCCGTCGGGGGAGCTGACGCTTGCTTACGAAAAGCGATGATTTCTTGCTCCATTTTATCTTTTTGCGTCAGGACTTCCGTCAGTTGTTTTTGCAGTTCCAGAATTCTGGCACCGGTTTCAGTTTTATTTTCCAGCTCTTTTTTCAATACTTGGAGTTTTTCTTCCAGCACCTCCTCTTTCTGTTCTGCTTGCGCTACGGCTTGTTCTTGAATTTTCGGTGGGACCGTGACAATCGGCGGGGGAGATATATCCAGGCGTCTTCCTGTGACAGCGGGCGTTGGTATGTTTGGTGATTGAATTGTTGTTTTTGAAGGCGACGAAAAAAGTTGGGTAAGCCAAGAAGATTTATTCGGTTGTTGTTTGACCGAGAGAACAGAAGCTGGTGTTGGAGTTTTAAAGACATCACCGACTATATTTGAAACAGTACGGCTCGGTGGAGCAATTTGAGTTGGCGCTTGCGGCGCAGGTGTTTTTTGCCACACAAACATTGTCGGGCTATACACATTTTTTAAGAACGATAAAACCCAGATGTCCATGGGCCGCTCTTCAATGGGTACAAA
The DNA here is from genome assembly GCA_964355625.1 of uncultured Gammaproteobacteria bacterium. Taxonomy (GTDB): domain Bacteria; phylum Patescibacteriota; class Microgenomatia; order UBA10105; family UBA927; genus CAYHEJ01. The sequence continues at coordinate 818 of CAYHEJ010000062.1, read as the reverse complement.
CGCAAATCCGACTCCTCCGACGACAAAGATGATAGCCAAGGGCCAGCTAAAGAAAAACGGAAGAGGAAGTTTGTATGAAATATATCCCAGTATGGCCCCACCGGCTAAATATCCGAATTGCTTGATCGTCATGTCTCCGATCAGACGGAATTGAAATGTCGTGACATTTTGCGGGACAGGATGCTGTTCCATTGTCTATTTATTGTACGGACGCTGAAACGGTTTCGCAATAGCACAAAGCGCATCAGGACCGTGAAAACTAGTAATTCGAGTTTTCACGAAAACTTATGGGTAACGTATGATAAGATAAATCCATGGAGTCACCATTTATACTTCTGGAGGTAAAAAATTCCCGTGACAGCGAAGAAACCCCGACCGCCATGGAGCAGGTGTTTGCAGCGCTTGGGGCTTCTGCCGGGCACGGAAGTTTTTTGGCGCGTTTATTTGGTCCGCGGCATGCACCAAAATATTTTAGTTTTGAACTGGTATCAGTAAACTCCCGGATACATTTTTTTGTCGGCGTTCCATCGCACGCTCAAACATATGTGGAAAGCCAGTTGACGGCGCAGTACCCAAAATTACTCCTTGCTGCTTCTGCCGATTATGCTCCACACTTTTTATCATTACCCCACAAGGCCGCGCAGCTTACTTTTTCAAATTCTTTTTATTATCCTCTCAAAACATATAAAGACGTCAAGGACTTGGATGTACTGGCAAGTATTCTCGGGCAGATGGCAAAACTTCCGACTGGTGAGGCCGCGGCAGTGCAATTTTGGATCACGCCGGCAGGGCACGGGTGGCAGCAGAGCGCATCAGCG
>CAYHEJ010000061.1:1586-5364 GCA_964355625.1 uncultured Gammaproteobacteria bacterium | reverse complement strand
AAAAGGGGATACGAATCGCTGCATCAGTTGTGGCTACAGATTCATTGGGATTAGCCCAGCGCAAGAGTTTATTGACTCTCGATGCAACGCATGCTGCCGCAACACGTGCATATTCACTCGCGGGAGTAGAACCAACGGATATTGATGTAGCGGAAGTACATGATTGTTTTACTATTGCAGAGATTCTCGCAATGGAGGATCTGGGGTTGTATGAAAAAGGGAAAGCAGCCGAAGCAATTGCCCGTGGCGAAACGATGTTAGGGAAATCAAAAAAATTAGTTGTTAACCCTTCCGGCGGACTCAAAGGGTGTGGCCATCCGGTTGGAGCTACGGGTGTTAAACAAGTTGCTGAGCTCGTGGAACAGCTCCGTGGGAGAGCGCATAATCGACAAGTATCGCATGCAAAAGTTGGCCTTGCGCATAATGTAGGAGGTAGCGGCGCAACAGCAGTGGTACACATTTTAACCATATGATTAGTCCTGTAAAAGTTTGGAGAAATCAAAAATACGTTGCCCGTATGATCGGGAAATCGGGCGTGATTATTTCGTGGACAATGATTCGTGTTCCTCCGGCGGATTATGGGTACCAGGCCCCGTATCCGGTGGCGTTGGTAACATTAGATGATGGCGATTCCATCACTGCTCAAATGGTGGATTATGCAGTCGACCAAGTAGTGATCGGTCAACGGGTTGTTACGGTTGTTCGAAGAACGATTCAATCGAGTACCGATGACGTGATCCCATATGGAATTAAAGTAAAACCGATATGATTACCGTTTCTGTTCCGGGAAAAATTCATCTAATGGGAGAGCATGCAGTGGTGTATGGAAAACCGGCTCTACTATCTGCGATAAATTTACGGTTATCAGTGACCATTGAGAAAGGTAGCAAAGGTATTGAAATTGTGTCTACCGAACCTATCGATCATGCGCGATACGCCGTCGATTTTCTTCTTGAGCAGTTAAAAATAAAGGATCATGATCCGGTTAAAATTACCATCGATTCACAAATTCCTGCGGGTTTCCATTTGGGGTCGTCTGCTGCTGTCGCTGTGGGGCTCACAAGCGCGGTTATGTATTATTTCAAAAAACTTTGGAATCCAATCCGCATCAATGAATTAGCGTATGAAATTGAAAAAAAACAGCATGGAAATCCGTCGGGCGGGGATAACACAGCCGTAACAATGGGAGGATTTATCTGGTTTCGGAAAGAATTGGAATTTCTCAAAAGTATCTGGCAATTGCCGTTTAAACCCAATCCGAGTCTCAATCATTTCTTTTTGATCAATACTGGTAGACAAAAAGAAACGACGGGGGAGATGGTGGAATACGTAATGTCAAAAGTCGAAATTAGAAAGTCGAAAGTAGAAAAATTTTTTAATGAAAATGAAAGACAGACAAAGAGAGTGGCTACTGCACTGAAAATGGGAAATGAAAATGAACTGATCGATGCGATTCGAGTAGGCGAGCGGACGCTTGAGGGTATGGGAGTGGTAAGTAAAAAAGTCATGCCGCTCATGCGGGAGATAGAAAAAGCGGGGGGTGCGGTGAAAATTCTCGGCGGTGGCGGAAGAGCAGAAGGCGTAGGATTTATGTTGTGTTACTATCATGACCCTCAAAAGTTTGGGGCATTGCCGATTCGATTGGGGGAAGAAGGAGTACGATTGGAGACACATGATTAAGGTAAGTGCTCCGGGAAAGTTGATGCTTCTGGGTGAACACGCGGTGGTGTACGGCTATCCGTGCATTGTTACGGCGATATCACAGCGTCTGGAAGTTTCCATTTCAAAAATCGATGATATTCCTATGGATCGCCGGTTTGTTGATGCGGCGATACGATCATGGGGAGATGGCAAAGACTACGCGTTTTCCATAAAGAGCGCGTTTTCCGGAAAGTATGGGTTTGGGTCATCTGCCGCAGTCACCGTGGCCACACTCAAAGCCATGAGACCTAACGCAGAAAACCGAGCGTTATTTGACGCCGCGTATAAAATTGTTCTGGATGTTCAAGGGGTAGGATCTGGGTTTGATGCAGCTGCATCTACTTGGGGTGGAACCCTGTATTTTGTGGCCGGTGGGAAAGTTATCGAACCTTTAGCAATCGAAGAAATGCCATTAATAGTTGGCTATACAGGGGTGAAAGCAGATACGACGACACTCATTAAACAAGTTGCCGATAAAAAGGAAAAGGATCCCCAGAAAGTTGAACGGATTTTTCAGGGCATTGCTAAATTGGTCGAGGATGCAAAAGTAAAAATATTGGAAGGTGATTGGGAACGCGTGGGGAAGTTTATGGATTTTAATCAGGAGTATCTTCGCGATCTCGGGGTGAGCTCTGAAAAACTTGAATCGCTTATCAGTGCCGCTAAAGGAGCTGGCGCCTGGGGAGCAAAATTATCTGGAGCAGGAGGCGGGGATTGCATGATAGCTCTTGTATCACCAGAAAAACGGGAAGAAGTGAAAACTGCAATAACCAGCGCTGGTGGGGAAGTAATTGCCGTTGATTCAAACGCCGAAGGAGTGAGAATAGAACCATGAAAGCAACCGCCGTAGCTCCTGCTAATATCGCATTTATAAAATATTGGGGAAAGAAAAATAAGGTTCTCCGATTACCGATCAATTCATCAATATCCATGAATTTATCAGGTTTATGTACTACGACTTCGGTAGAGTTTTCATCTACGTTTATCGAAGATTCTGTTGAGCTTATCGGAGATAATTTTTCCGTTTCTGAAATCAACAGAGTCAAAAAAAGCCTGGACTTGATTCGTAAACGGGCAGGGATTCATGAATATGCGGATGTTGTTACGAAGAATACGTTTCCGAAAGGCGCTGGGGCAGCAGCATCTGCGTCGGGATTTGCTGCCCTCACCCTGGCCGGTTTTGCTGCGGCGGGTGTTTCATTGACCGAAAAAGAATTGACGATTTTCGCGCGATTAGGATCCGGATCCGCGTGCCGGAGTATTCCCGACGGATTTGTTCTGTGGAAAGAGGGAGAGACGTCAGAAGAATCCTTTGCATATTCACTATATCCGTCGACGTATTGGGATATTCGGGACATTCTGGTTATTGTTGATGCTTCGATGAAAAAAGTATCGACAACAAAAGGGATGGAAGACGTTCATACGAGTCCACTGCTTGTTGGTCGACTTGAGGTTTTACCTGGGCGGGTTAAACGAGTAGAACAGACACTTAAAGACAAAGATTTTTCAAGTTTAGGTGAGGTTGTTGAAGAAGATTGCTTGGATATGCACGCGGTCATGCAATCACAAAATCCACCGATTTATTACTGGAATGAAATGACAAAAAAAATAATGGCTTCTGTTGTTGGTTGGAGAGCAGGTGGTTTGCCTGTATACTTTACTATCGATGCCGGACCAAATGTGCACATACTGTGTGAAGGGAAAAACGCGGAACGAGTAATGGAAAAAGCAAAATTACTTGATAGTATTCAATCAATTATTATGAATAAGCCGTCACAAGGAGCTCATCTTTTATCATGATAGCTCATATTGCAATCATCATGGACGGTAATCGACGGTGGGCAAAAGAACATAACCTACCGGTATTGGAAGGGCATCGCCGGGTAGTAAATGACGTCCTTGAGAAACTGATCGAACACGCATCAGACCGAGGGGTAAAATATCTGACACTTTGGGCGTGGTCTACAGAAAATTGGCACCGGGATTTGCAGGAAGTAAAAGGTATTATGAGTTTACTCCGATGGGGATTCGGTCACTTTGGAGAACGGATGCATAAAAAAGGAATGCGGATAAAAGT
>CAYHEJ010000061.1:0-1486 GCA_964355625.1 uncultured Gammaproteobacteria bacterium | reverse complement strand
GGAGAAAAGAGACTAAGTGGTTTTTTACTGTGGCAAAGCGAGTACAGCGAGCTGTATTTTGTGGATTGGTATATGCCGGAATTTACTCCCGAGCGACTGGATAAGGCGCTAGAGGAATATGCCCACCGCAAGCGGAGGTTTGGGAAATAATATTACTTGAACATGTCCGTCATTGATTTTAGCCCAAACATCACGCCAAAAATCTGCACAAGCCAAAATGACGCAAAAATAATCACAAAGCCAAGAATTGCGTTCGTCAATTGCTGTTTTCCCTGTTCCAATTTTTTGGCATCGCCGGCACTGGTGAGGAAATTAAATCCGGCAAAAAGAATCATAAGAAAAAGACCAATACCAGCGAAGGTAAAAATATATGGAAGTACGCCGGATACAATGTCTCCTAGCTTTGGGTCTTCCGGAAATTTGCTTAGAGGGCCGGTGACCTTTGTTGTGGTGTCAACACCACTTGTGGGATCTTTAAACCAAGGAAGTTGTAATGTTTGTGCTAATTGAGTATGCATAATTTATGGACTCCATCCCGGTATGCCTATGATATTTATGCCGATAAACTTCAGAAGAAATACAGAAAAAATTATCAGCAGTAGTCCGGCAACAGCGGAGCTGATGAGTTCTTGTCCGGCACTGAGCTGTTCGGGGTTCCCGGCACTGGTCATTATTTGAAGTCCGCCGAAAAGAATCAGAAGAAACGCAATGCCCCCGGCAATGCCAATACCCAAGCTGAGAATTTTTCCCAGAAAATCATTTGGGTCGGTTTTAATACACCCAATCGCCGTCCACGTACCTCCATCTTGAAAACATTGAATACAATCAGCGTTACCTTTGGCAACATCGCAAATTTGACTCGTATTTCTTTCATCATTACGAAGAGGTATGCCTTCTGTAGGACCGTTCCAGTCAGTAGGTTTCGTAACTACGTCGCTTGCCTTGCATACCGGATTTCCTGAAATATCCAGAAAAACAGTCGATGTTTTTCCATATGCCCGTGCTAAATTATCCACTCCAGCACATCCCCAATATCCATTTGCGTTCTGTTGGATTTGAACATTGGTCATGTTGACAGTAATCGTATTTAATCCTCGGCATTGAGATAAAGGTAAGCTTGCTCCACTGGCGCTGGTAGTATTTGAATTAGCAACACAAATAAATTGTGTTTGTAATTTCTTTATATCTTCAGGTGAGGAGTATCCACCGATGCATCCGCGAATAGTTCTACTTGCTTGATCGAAGGTGGCGCTACAGTCAACTACAGCTGCGACTCCATTTGGCAGTAAGACAAAATAGGCGATAAGGGCGATAATAAATGCTATTCTTTTCACATACATAAGTGTATCAGACGAGGTTGGGAAAATAAAGGATGATACAATAGAATTAGGCAAATGAAAATTTTTATTCGTTTATTGCTTATTGCTTATTGTTTATTGCTTATTCCTCTCCCGGTGTACGCACAGGAATGTGATCCTACGTGTGC
>CAYHEJ010000060.1:0-5381 GCA_964355625.1 uncultured Gammaproteobacteria bacterium | reverse complement strand
ACCTGCATCCATTTGCCGTAACTGTCGACCCCGAGCGGGGGATACATTTTTGCCATCCCACCTGTCGGTAATACGTGATTGGCTCCGGTTGCGTAGTCACCGGTAGCCTTACTCGTCCAGTTGCCTAAAAATACTGAACCTGCATTGGTGATTTTTCTGACAACAGACTCAGGATTTTTCGTCATAATTTCTAAGTGTTCCGGTGCATACTCATTGGTAAATTCAATCGCCTCGTCAAGAGAATTAACGACCGCAAATAAACCATATCTATTTATTGATTCGTGTGCCCGCGCCTCAGTTGCAAGACGGGGTAATTGTTTTTTAATTTCTTCTATAGTTTGTTTAGCGACCTTTATTGACGTCGTTATCAGCACACAGGCTGAATCTTCTCCGTGTTCACCGTCTGCAAGGAGATCTGCGGCAATATATGCAGAATTCGCCGTTTCATCTGCGATAACAAAAACTTCGGAAGGACCAGCAGGCATATCGATACTGATAGATTGTTGGGCAATCATTTTTGCTGCCGTCACATACGAATTGCCCGCGCCGAAAATTTTATAAACCTTCGGAATCGACTCAGTGCCATAGGTCATTGCCGCAATCGCCTCGGCGCCTCCGACTTTAAAGATAGTTGAAATACCGATCAAATCCGCGGCCACAAGGGTTGGCGCTGGAATCTGACCGTTTCCGCGGGGAGGGGAACACATCACGATTTCCCGGCACCCCGCGATTTGAGCGGGAATGATGCTCATCAGAACGCTCGATGGATATATCGCCTTACCGCCTGGAATATAGATACCTACTTTTTCAATCGGCCGCCATTCTCTCCAGACAGTGATACCTTTTAAGGGTTCGACGACTGTATCTTTTTTTGTGGGAAGTTGTGCTTTGTGCACAATCGTAATATTGCGGATCATTTGCTTCAAAGACATCATAAATTGCGCGTCCACTTCTTTGTACGCTTGCTGAATATCTTTTTGAGAAACCTTCAGAGAGGTGTAGGTAATTTTGCCAAAACGTTGTTGGCCTTTTTCAAGCAATGCTCTGTCTCCATTCTTCCTGACATTTTCCATTGTCTCCCGTACGGCAGGCATAATAGATTGGTAGCTTCCTGCTGAGCGGCAAACAATTCTTTGGTATTCTTTTATTGATAGATCTTTCAGATTGGTAACTTTCATAGTGGTTTAGTTAAAACGGGCCATTAATTGTGTAAATAGTGTTTGTCTATCTGGAATAGAGATTGTTTTTTCATTCGCAATGAGTACTGCCTGAGAATCGTAAATTTTTTCAAGCGGCCGTAAATCATTCAAGTCGAGCGTCATACCGGTCGATACGAGGTCGACAATTGCCTGTGCGATGCCAAGGGTTGGTGCGATTTCTACCGATCCGCTCATTTGAATTAGTTGTACCGGTATATTATTTTTTTCAAAAAAATTGCGTGTGGATTTTGGATATGCTGTTGCGATTATTTTGCCGCGGAGATCAGAAAGATTTTGTATGGTTGATTCTTTTGGAACAGCTAGCGTAAGTGCGCACATTCCGTAGCGAAGCAACCGGAGATTTTTGACTTTAGGGCACGTTTCAAACAATATATTTTGCCCGATAATTCCCAAATCAACCGTACCGTTTGCCACATAATCCGGTATGTCGTCATCACGCATGTAGAGAATTTCCAAAGGAAAATTCCTGCATGTAGAAAAAAGCCGCTTTGTACATCTTTCAAATTCCAGGCCGGATCTGCGCAAAAAATCAAGCGTCTTTTCAGTCAACCGCCCTTCTTTTTGTATTGCTAGTTTTAGATAGGTATTATTCATATTCACTTCGTAAATCCTACGAATGGAGGAAGAGAAAAGAGTGAATAATTTTCGCCTCAACCACGCGGGGGATTAGATGATGAAGCTATGATGGAGAGATGAAGAAGACATGTCTAAATATCCGGTATCAATACGGAAGTTAATAGGTGCAACAACACAAAGTGTTTTTTGGTTCATGTATTAGCATGTTAGCATGATAATATAAAGAAGTCAAGAGGGGTGTCCGGGCTATGCGTAGCTATTGGGGAGGATCTTTTTCTTGCAACTCATCCATAGTTCGTAACAATAGATCTATAGCATTCTCTTGAGCTTCTTCTGTTGTTGGGACGGGGGTATTTGTATAGACGATTACGTCTGGTGGAAAGCCAGGAAGTTTTTTTGGATCAGGACGAATAATCTCAGCTCTGACAAAATTTGCGCCATGCACTATCCTCGCGGCTTCGATTGCTATTTCAGGATGTTTGGTTGGGATCCTTATCCACGATCTCCACTTTATTTCTTCCCTTTTTTCCATCGATCAATATTACTCTCTCTCTCTCTCTCTCGATTAGTCAATCTATTGAGAAGTCACTACATCTTGCAAGAGAGTGTCTTGCGAAGCTAAATCCAGTCATCGTCTAAGCAGGTGTGGACGATAAGGGGAGCATATGTTTCTTCTGAAATACCTTCAACGAATTTTTGATATCCCCGGCGCCCGGATTTTTGAAAATATCCAAGGATATCCTCCGGATGCACCCACGTTGTGGTGGTTAACCCAAGATATCGAGGGTATGACGAGTAGTTGTAGCTCTGCAAGAGAGTGTCTTGCGAAGCTAGCGCAAGAGGATTACGATGGATGTAGCGAGTAAGGTGGAGAAACTGCTCGTCGGTTGTCACAAGTACTGCCTTATACAATCCTTGAAATAGTGGTCCGACGCGGCGGTACTTACGGTTGAAGTACATGGAATAACGCACACCGAATGAGTTCATGAAACGATCTATGGTTGTGGCTTCTGTTTGTTTCACGAGAAGATGAAAGTGGTTAGGCATGAGACAGTAGGCGAGGAGTGTTATAGAATCCGTGAAGTTGTTGAGCCGTAGGAGTTTGAGCGTTTTATCTTTCTCTTTAGATGAACTTGTTGGATTGGTAAGAACAGCGTGCAGAGCAGCGTCGTCTTTGGGGAGAAGGTATGTTTTGAGGTAAGAGAGGAATACTGCACGATCTTGATCGTCGACAAAAATGATGCGTTTCTCTACTCCCCGGTTGTAGATGTGGTAGATGCCATGATCTACAAATTTTTTGACGGAATTTTTCGCTGCCATGTAGAGAGCGTACTACGAGAAACTACGTATTGCAAGATCGCAAGAGAGTGTCTTGCAAGGTGCATCACAATATATTGTTTATTGTTTTTTCGGAAACTGGCGAATCGCGAGAATTTGGTAACCGCCCATACCATTTTTGAGCCATTGGGCGACGCGTGTAATGGTGGCGGTGGAGACCTTCAATTTTTCGGAAATGACTGAATAAGGTTTGCTCTGAATCAGAAGTTTCACAATCTGCCATCGGTTGGCAAATTCGTTGAGTTCCGGTAGAGTCAATAAATCACGGAAAAACTTCACTGCTTCATCTTTATTTTTTAAAGAAAGAATTGCTTCAAATAACTCTATTTGTGTTTGGGAGGGGTAGGAGTCCATAGTATTAGGGCTTAACTCCTGGGAGATTGCCAATATCTAAAAATCGGATCGCGCTGATGCGGTTGTCTTTTTTAGGTTCCAACGAGCCTACTACATGGACGATTTCTCCCGATTCCACTTTAGAAAACCCACCCTTTACCACCCCTTTTTCTTTATCAAAAGCAAACATGGCGGTGGTTTTTTCGATATCTATGATGTACGTTTTTTCTTCAGCAGTCACTATGGTGACGGTAAATTCTTTTTTATCGACCGCAGAAATAGTTCCTGCTACGCGCTCGGGGAGAGGATCCTGGATGACGATGATTTTTGCCTTGAGAAGATCCAGTCCGGTATCGTAATCTCCAAACACCACCACATAGTCGCCTTTTTCCAGATTGTCTGTCGTAAGCGATGTGCGTTTGCCTTTGATGGTTTGAAAAACTTTAATGGTATCGGTAAGCTCAATTTTCACATCGCTCGTTTTGGTTTCTACGGTGAATGTGGACAACGATACGGCTTTGATTGTGCCAACGATTGCTTTTTTTTGTGATTGACGAAGTTCTGCGACTTTGGTCGCGAGACGTTCTTTAAGATCCTCAATTTTATTGAGTGAAGCTGAATCTGTCGCGGCAAATGCTTGTTGGGCGATAAAAAGTGCAGTAAGAACGATAAGTATTTTTTTCATTAGAGTGCCTCTGGTGTGTAAAACACGGTAATTGTATGGCTTGCCCTATTATCTTTTAGGTAACTTATAACAATGATTTCGTTTTTTCCTTCAACCAGCGTAACTTTACCGGCGAATTTACCGTCTGCGTTGGTTTCCGCTGCTGCGTCGTTGATATTGCCCTGTATGACGACAGTAGATCCTCCGATAGTCGATCCGGAGACCAGCACCTCTTTGTCCGATTCTATAGAATCAGGGAGCGGGCTATCGATTGTTACAAAAAAATCCTTTGGCGCTTGTGTGGGTGTTGTTGTCGGCACGGATTGCGACACGTTGAATTTTGGGATACTGAAAGATATGTTAGGGAGATAGACCAGCAGTTTTGGTCCTACCAAGAGCATGGCGGTAATGAGTAGTCCTATGCCAAATCCTATAAGTGTCGCAAGAAGCGCGTCTTTATTCATGAAGTGTTGCTAAGTATATCCAGATCTGTTATAAATTGCAAACATGGATATTACGTTTTTAGGACACTCATCATTTCGTGTTCGCGGAAAAATAGCAACTGTTGTAACAGATCCATTCGAGAGTGAGACGGCGGGTTTGAAATTTCCCAAGCATGTTGAAGCAGATGTGGTGACGGTGTCTCATCACAATGACGCGGCAACAGCTCTTGAAGGATCTCCGTTTGTCGTCCACGGGGCCGGCGAGTATGAGATTAAAGGAGTAGGCGTGGTGGGTATAGGTACTGCGCCCGGCGGCAATACAATCTATCGGATAGAAATAGACGGCGTAAGCATTGTGCATTTGGGTAATTTAAACCATTTACCTAGCGCGGGTGAAGTGGATGAGCTTGATGGCGTCGATATTCTCATGGTTCCGGTTGGAGGCGATAATACACTTGATGCGTCTCAAGCGGTACAGGTTATCAATGATATCGAGCCTACTATCGTGATACCAATGCTTTATGGCAACCTGGACGTGTTTTTGAAAGAAATCGGGAAAGACGGTACTGTCCCTGTCGCAAAATTGACGGTTACAAAAGACAAACTGCCCGCAGAGATGCAGGTGGTAGTATTCGAATGAACGATCCCAAAATTCCCCCGCATGATGATGTCGCCGAGCAGTCGGTATTAGGAGCAATTCTCATCGACAAAGACGCGATGGTGGATGTTGCCGAGTTTCTGCGTCCGCATCATTTTTACAAAGAAGCGCACGGACATATATTTTCTGCGATGATGGCGCTTTACGAG
>CAYHEJ010000059.1:0-5400 GCA_964355625.1 uncultured Gammaproteobacteria bacterium | reverse complement strand
TATTCAGCGTCGGTACATTTGCGTTCCATGCATCTCTGGCACTTCCAAAATAATCTAATAATAATTTAAACCGCACAGGACCAATTCCCGGAAATACGCTAAATGCCACCCAACACCGTGTTTCCTCATCCATACTATCACGGTATCACAAGTTTGCACTCCTGCCAAAAACCATGTACAAATAGAAGCATGCGAGTGAATCAAAAAACAATTATTTCGGCGGGGATACTATTTTTTCTCCTTCTGGTCAGTTACCGGTTTTCGCTTCTGAATGAAACGCCGCCTCCGTTTGGCGGGTTTATGATGTATGTTTTTATGACCATCGGCATCATTCCGACAATTTTAGTTCTGATGTTCACAAGTTTTCTTTGCCAAACCACGTGCTTCGGATCACCATTTGCATTTTCAGATTCAAGCGGATTTATCGCGTATATTCTTGCCTGCATCATCACGATACTTGTTGTAATACATCTTGCTACACGCGTACAAAAATAACCCCGCAGACCACGCAAACGGGCCTTCCGAACGGTACAACAGACGATTCACCGGCCTGCCACTTTTTTCATACACTTCATACACCCCGCCGTATCGAGCGATTTGTTTGGCAGTTCGTGACAAAAATTCTCGGGCCTCCCTTTTACGTCCGACGACCCAAAGAGCAAGCGCATAGGTTATACCCGGCTGCAGCCACAGACACCCTTGGTTCTGATAATCAGCCATCCCGGACACATACTGCATGAGTGGTATCCGCCAAAACGGATACTTAGGATAATTGGTTTCAAGCGTCCAATCAGCTAAACAGTACCGCTTCGCAACATCAAGAATTGTTTTCGATTCCTCTTTCGTGGCCAACCCAAAAATAATCGCGAGCATATTTGCGTGAGAAGAAAAATAATCCTGACGTTTATAATCCGCCCAGTCCGAAAAAAATTTTCCATTCCACAAACGTTCTCTCAGTAAATTTCCTATATATCGCTGTCGCGTATGGTTTCCGATATCTCCGAGCGCTCGAAAATACAATACATTTGTATACAGTGTCTGCCCCACCTTTAGCACTCCATCTGCCCATTCACACTGAAACCATTCAGACAAAAGATTATCGCCGAAGCGTTTCTCATACCACTGCATTGCTCTTTCTAGTTGTGTTTGATGAATTTGAAGAAATTTTGAACGCCCGGATCTTCGTGCATATTCATAAGCGGCAATAACAGTCATAAGACCTCCGTCCAGCACCAACCCGCCGGATTGACGGGAACGGTACTGTGCGACTGGCTCATCGAGCAATGTGGGTTTTCCAAAATACTTCGCAATAGTCGTTTTACTTCTCATCACCCGATATGGAATTAACCCATCGTCTCGTTGAAATCTTAGAAACGTCTCTATCGTCGTTTTTGCTGGAAGCGCATCGGAGCCAAATGTCGCAAACAAACTATCCCGTGCCCACAAATCCACAAAATGATGCGTGCCTGCTATAATTCCTTGTGATGTTATACATTGTTTTAAATCCTGTCTAGCATTCAACATGATACTCTCTATCATAATCGTTACATGGAACTCTGAACAAGATATTAGTAATTGCTTATCATCTGTATACAAATCTACCCGTACATATAATACAGAAATCATCGTTGTGGATAATAATTCAAGCGATCAAACGGTCCATACAATTCACTCACATTTCCCAAAGGTACGCGTACTGAAACAACACATCAATGTCGGATTTGGCCAAGGAAATAATATCGGACTTCAAAAAGCCAAGGGTGCATTTATTTTATTACTCAACCCCGATACCATTATCAATGCGCATGCTATTACAACAATGATGCGATTTTTGCATTCTCATCCTCAGACTGGTGCTGTCGGACCGGAACAACTTAATTCGTCAGGAGATATGATTTTTATGGCAAGTCGATTATCATGTATCGGTATTCTTGAATATTGGGTAGAAAAAATAATTCGTCTTCTGTCGCATAAAACTACCATACTGTTTCCGTGGCCGCATAAAACATATATGCTCAACGCCGGGTGCCTCCTACTTCGAGCGGATCTTCTTCCTACCCGGCAATGGTTTGACCCTGATTTTTTTCTCTATGGCGAAGAACACCATTTATTTAAACAAATTCATGCGTTGAAGCGGGATGTGTATTTTCTCCGAAATTGTTCCATGTATCATCATCGGGAAAAGAGTATTGCATTAACCGGAAAAAAATGGAAATTTACCTTCGACATGCTTGCCACGTCACTCCGAAAATTATCTTCCAAACCACTCCTCTAATATTTTTTTTGCGATCGGGGCGGCGACACTGCTTCCCTCACCGGCTCCCTCGACAAGTACGGTAACCGAAATTTCCGGATCTTCAATGGGTGCAAATACCGTAAACCATGCGTGTGTGTTATTCTTCGGATCGCCGAATTCCGCCGTGCCGGTTTTGCAGGCAACCGACACACGAAAGCCAAACAACGGCCAGCCGGTCCCCCCTGCTTCACATGCTTTTTGCATGCCGCTGGTAATCAAATCAATCGTTTCAATTTTAATCCCCAGATCTTTGCAATCGCCTGTCGCTTTTTTTATCGTCGGGCGGCAGAGGGATCCGCGGCTGGCTATGACATTCGTCCATGAATTCACCTGAAGCGGCGTCGTCAACACATATCCCTGACCGATAGATACATGATACGTATCTCCCAAATACCATTCGTCGTTTCGCGCCTCTTTGTCTTGTGCGCTCGAAAATTGTAATTTTTTCCAATCAGGGTCCGGCATCAAACCGCTTGCTTCTCCCCCCAATTCTACACCCAATGGTTTTCCGATTCCTACTTTATGTGCCCACGAAACGAGCTTGGTGATTCCTACCCACTCTCCTGTTTTATAAAAAAATATATCATTACTCCGCTGGAGTGCTTTGACGACATTTACCAGCCCGTCAGTCTTACCGTATTGTAAAAAATACCAATTGGGAAAACGAAACGGCCCGATTGAGAGGACACCCACGTCGTCAACTGTCGTATCACTACGGATTGCCCCTTCTTCCAGTGCCGCAAGGGCAGTAACGAGTTTAAAGGTCGACCCCGGCGGATAGACGCCGCCGATAGCACGGTCAAAAAGCGGCTGATCGGAACGTGCAACTAAATCATCAAATAACTTTTGACTCAATCCTGAGGAAAAGGTATTCAGATCAAACGAAGGACTGGAATATAAAGCCAAAAGTTCTCCTGTTGCCGGTTTACTCACCACGACCGCACCCTTCTGATCTTTGGGAAAATTCTCTGCCACTTTCGCCTGAAGGGCTATATCAACTGAAAGCATGATATCCTGTCCCGCCACCTCCCGATCGCGCCCCAACGATCTAATAATACTTCCATGCGCATCTACTTCTACGAGCTCTTTTCCGTCCCGCCCGCGCAGTCGATCTTCATAAACTGCCTCAGCACCGGTTCTGCCCACGCGGTCACCCCGGCCATACGCGCGCAATTGATAATATTCGTCCTGTAATTCTTTTTCTGTAATTTCTCCGGTGTATCCCAATAGGTGACTGAGCGCTGAGGGATAAAGATAATCACGCCGGTAATCCACTTCCAGAAACGTCCCTGCGGGCAACCCCTGTTTGGCGAGCGCGTCCCCCTCTTCCCGCGACAAAGGCGTCACACAGTTGTCAATAGAATTACTGCCGCACGGCTTGAGCAATCGATAATACGGAATATTAAAAACGAGTGGTTTTCCCGTCCGGTCCAAAAGAATTCCGCGCGGGGCGTGACGAATTAACTCACGCGTTCGGTTCCCGTCGGCAAGCGCGCGGAAACGATGTCCCTGCACAACCGACAGATCAAAAAGACGCCACAAAAGCATGAAAAAGCCGACGCAAAGGACCGTCACAAACATGAGCGTCCGCCCCATACCGAGCCACCACGACTGCCCCTCGTCGCGAGTTGGACGCATGAGCGGTTTATGAACAGAAATCACACTATCGGAAAACGCCTTGCCAAGTTTCATTATGTTGCCCTATTATAAACCAAAAAGTGGAATTTTAGAAAAAATAATCCTATAATGTTGATTACTATGTCAGAAGAGACGTGTCCTCGCGGAGAACGAATCCATCAAATGTTCGAACAGCCAATGGGATGGCTCAATACCAGTTTACCTATCTTCATGGAAATTTCAGTAATGCCCGATGTTTTATCACACATACAACAAGCACGATGGCACGAAGCATTGGGCAGACCACCAGAGGATGTTCACGCTACAGTTATCATGCCAATTCACGATGAAGAAAACACTTTACCCTCCGCACTGGGAGCATTGATGCTTTCTGACATTCCCGATAGTGCGCATATCCAGTTTCTCTTTATCGTCAACGGATGCTCTGACGGCGGCAGAAGTAGACAAATAATTGAACAGTTTCTCGAAGATCTCGGCCCAATAATCGAAGAACCATTACCGACGTTTGAAAGAGACACTGCCATGCGTCCAACCATGAAAACGGCACTACGAAACAATCTGCGGTTCTCATTGATAGAAACGGATATGGCAAGTAAAACCAACGCGTTAACCATCGGAAATACTATCGCCGTTACGCGAGATGACGTACTTGCAGTGAACACTGACGCAAACAATTGGTTAGAGCCAGATGCACTCCGACAACTTTTTTCACAATCTTACTCAGCAATATTAAACAATGAAGCCTTTGTATTTGGTGGTAAGAGTATGATTGCGTATCGACCATCTCCGCTGGCTTTCCTTTTTGAATTCGCCCAAAAACAAATCGGGATAACTGGCAAACCGGAAAACAAATCTCTCTCCGGCTGGCTCATGGCGTGGAATCCTCACTGGCTCAGTAATATAATGGGTGGATTTCCACCCGTCGCAACAGACGACTACACGTTGAGTTTGCTCAGTAGAAAAGAAGGAAAAGATGTCATGTTTGCTCCTGAGGCAAAATCATGGGGCTATTTTCCAAATACTGTCGTAGAAAAAATACACGTATACGTTCGGATCGTCAGAGATAAATTACAACTCGAATCGCATTTCCGTGATGACCAGAAAATAAGACAACTTCTTTTACAAGATAATATATATCTTTGCCCTCTTAAAGACCGCATGTCGTACCTGCTGCAAAAAGTGAGAGAAAAACCATTCCATCTTCCCCTTTGTCTTATACGATCTCTTCTTTGGGAGTATGCAGTATGGAAAGCAAAACAAATCTATGCCGCTGATCCTCACACTCAAACATGGAACTCTATACTCTCAACAAAATGAAGAGTCTAATAATGCTCCATCCATAGATCGCCCCGACAATAACCTGGGCGACCGTGTGATCCTTCCTGATAACCCTCGCCCAACCAACAAGCGGGACGATAAGCAAAGCCGGCCACCACGCCGCACCATACCACCAGATGAGAATACCT
>CAYHEJ010000058.1:0-5499 GCA_964355625.1 uncultured Gammaproteobacteria bacterium | reverse complement strand
TTACTATCATTAGTGGAGTCGTGTTTTGGTTTTTTGTTGAATCAAATAATAAAGATCTCATCGCAAAAATGCGTGAAGTGGGCGCGGATATTGGACTCACGTTTGATGGCGATGCAGATCGTGTATTTTTTATTGATAACACGGGTAGATTTGTATCAGGGACTATTATTACGGCGCTCATTGCCCGGCATATTCTTACGCTTCATCCGGGTGAATTTATCCTCTATAGCGCGGTATGCGGGCGGATAGTGCCCCAAACAATAGAAAAATACGGCGGGAAGTATCAACGAGTTCGCGTGGGGCACAGCTTTATGAAAAATTTTATGCGCAAGTACCACGCGGTATTTGCGGGTGAACATTCCGGGCATTATTATCACCGGGATTTTTATAACTCTGAAAGCGGTGTCTTGACTGCCCTCATGGTTCTTCAGCTCCTCTCACACGATGGTCGAAAATTCTCGGAAATTGTTGATGAATTAGACGTCTTTCCCGCAAGTGGAGAAATAAATTTCAAGGTGACCGATATTGCCAAGTCAATGCAATCGATTCGCGATCATTTTGCTGATGCTACTTCCGTAGACAAACTTGATGGTTTGAGTATATGGTATAAGCAGTTTTGGATAAACGTTCGCGCGTCTAAAACAGAACCATTGCTTCGATTGAACGTCGAAGCCGACACAAAAGATATTCTTGAACAAAAAACAAAAGAAGCTGTGAATCTGTTAGAATCTTTGGGTGGAAAAATTCAATGAAATCACTCGACAACATTATTCCAATGAAAGCTCTTGATCCTTCTGACGTGTTGGGCTCAACAGGGCAATTTCCCGATCAGTGTCAACAGGCTTGGGATGAAAGTTCAACGATTAAATTTCCCGATACCTATAACCAGATATACAATATTGTCGTCTGCGGTATGGGGGGATCCAGATTCACTCCAAAGACGATCAAGGAATTGTATCGGGATCGGATCAAAGAGCCCTATGAAATTGTAGAAGATTACACGCTTCCGGCGTACGTCGATTGCGACACGCTCGTCATACTTTCATCGTATTCAGGCTCGACAGAAGAAGTGCTTGCCTGCAGCAAGGAAGCTAAAATTCGCGGGGCAAAAATAATAGCGGTAGCAGGAACACGCATTACCGATGGACCGGCTTATATATTTAGCCCCAAATTTAATCCGTGTGGTCAACCGAGAATTGGCGGAGGATATTTATTAATGGGTCATCTGGGTATTTTAAAAGCATTACATTTAATTGAAATAACCGATGAGGAGGTTCATGAGGCAATTGCATTTGCCCGTACGTTTGGTCAAACGTTGAAAGCGGAAATTCCAGCAGAAAAAAATCCTGCCAAAAAACTCGCGTCGTTATTACTAGATACCCATCCGTTTATTATCACGGCAGAGTTTTTAAAAGGTTTTGGCAACGCTTTCGCAAACCAAATCAATGAAACAGCCAAGATGATATCAGACTACCGGTATATACCGGAATTGAACCATCACCTTATGGAAGGTTTAAAACATCCGGACACCATTCATCAAAACGGATTATTTCTCTATTTTCTTTCTACACTCTATAGTGCTCCAGTTCAAAAACGCTTTCAAATAACCGAGGATGTGGTACAAAAACAACATGTTGCAACGCATTCGGTAACACTGAAAGGTCCGACAAAATTATCCCAAGTGCTTGAGGCGTATACACTTTCCGGATTCACTACATTTTATATGGCTATGCTGTACGATACCGACCCAGTCGCTATCCCATGGGTTACCTATTTTAAACAACAGCTTGCAAGTGAAGGGAAATTTAGTAATACTATCTAAAGGAGGTCCGCTGTGACTAATAAATATATTGTCTGGTTTGACAAAATAGATAAAAATGACGGAGAGATTGTCGGAGGAAAAGGTGCCAATCTCGGCGAAATGACCAAAGCAGGATTTTCGGTTCCCAATGGATTTGTCGTCACGGTTGACGCGTATTGGACGTTTCTCGAGAGAGCACATATAAAAAGTAAAATTGTAGATATTCTCCACGGTGTAGATGTGGCAAACAGTGATGCATTGGATAAAGCAGCAGTGAAGGTTCAACGCATCATCACCCGTTCAGATTTTCCCAAAGACATAGCGCATGACATTATTGAGGCCTATTTTAAACTGAGTGGTAGCGGCGGATTTAAGCATGCACTCGTTGCTGTGCGATCATCAGCTACTGCTGAAGATCTGCCTGGAGCGTCTTTTGCCGGACAACAGGCAACCTTTCTGAATGTACAGGGTGAAGCAAATGTTATAGAAAATGTCAAAGAGGCCTGGGCATCTCTTTTTACTGCCAGGGCTATTTTTTATAGAGCAACAAATCATTTTGATCACTTCAAAGTGGGTATTGCCGTGCCGGTACAAAAAATGGTTGCGTCGGAAAAATCCGGCATCATGTTTACCATCAATCCTGTGACAAATGATAAAGGCCGCGTGACGATTGAGGCGATATTTGGCTTAGGGGAAATGATAGTGCAGGGTGCTGTCACGCCTGATCACTATGAAGTTGATAAAAAGACCATGACTGTTGAAGTTGCCGAAACCCATACACAGGAAAAAATTATGGTTAAAAAGGGGTCAGGCAACGCGATAACGAAACTTTCGGAAAAGGTCGGTGGAAAACGTAAATTAACGCATCCGGAGATAATTGCCCTTGCTGAGATTGGAAAAAGATTAGAAAAACATTATTACTTTCCTCAGGATTGTGAATGGGCGATTGAGAACAATAAAATTTATATCGTCCAAACCCGGCCAATTACAACCATAGGAAAGCCATCAGCTACCAGCTATCAGCCATCAGCCGAGCTGAAAGCTTTTGCAAAAGGCGATCCGGCTAGTCCGGGTATGGCTTCGGGGCCAGTGAAAATCATTGCTTCTGCCAAAGAAATCCGTAAAATTTTATCCGGAGATATTCTCGTTGCGGAACAAACCAATCCGGATTTTGTCCCAGCTATGAGGAAAGCCGTGGGAATTATTACGGAACGCGGCGGAAGAACGTCTCATGCCGCAATCGTGTCGCGCGAACTGGGAATTCCGGCTGTGGTGGGCGCCAAAGGAGTGATAAAACTTCTCAAAGACGGTATGGTGGTAACGCTCAACGGATCAACCGGAGAAATTTATAAGGGTTCAATTGCACCAAACCCCGTGACTGTTGTCAAAAAGTCCGTGGATGTTTTACATCAAAAAACAGCAACGAAAGTATATGTTAATCTGGCGGAACCCAGCCGTGCACGCGAGATTGCCAAAATGAATGCGGATGGCGTTGGGCTTTTGCGTGCTGAGTTTATGATCGCAGATATCGGTACTCATCCAAAAAAACTCATCGCGGAACATAAAGAGCAGATTTTTATCGATACGCTAGCGGAAAAATTAGAGATATTTTGTTCATCTTTTGCGCCGCGTCCGGTAATATACCGTGCGACGGATTTTAAAACAAATGAATATAGAAATCTCAAAGGTGGCGCAGCCTATGAACCGGAAGAACCAAACCCCATGCTGGGGTTCCGCGGAGCGGCGCGTTACGTCATTGATTCCGGCGTATTTGATATGGAGCTTGAAGCGATCAAAAAAGTCCGCAATAAAATGGGGCACACGAATCTCCATCTCATGCTTCCGTTTGTCCGTACGCCGAAAGAACTTATGGACGTCAAAAAGATCATTGCAGCTAATGGGCTTTCTCGCTCTTCAACATTCAAGCTGTGGATCATGTGTGAAATACCTACAAACGTCATACGTCTGAACGACTTTTTAGATGTAGGCATAGACGGAGTTTCCATAGGATCCAATGATTTGACCATGCTTATATTAGGAACTGACCGTGATAATAGTGAAGTAGCGCATGATTTTTCAGAAATGGATCCTGCTGTCCTTTGGGCGTTTGAGCATGTAGTGAAAACCTGTGTGAAGCGAAAGGTTACCTGCTCGATGTGCGGTCAGGCGCCATCTGATTATCCTGATTTAGTGGATAAACTCGTATCCTGGGGCATTACCAGTGTCTCCGTAAATCCCGATGCAATTGATCAGGTGAGAGAGACCATTTATCAGGCTGAAAAGAAGCACGCAGGTAAAAAATAATTCCTATGGATTCCACAATTTATTCAGTAAAAGCACGAGAAATTCTTGATTCCCGCGGTAATCCAACCATAGAAACGACCGTACTTCTAAATAGCGGTTATAGCGGCACAGCGTCAGTTCCCTCCGGAGCATCTGTCGGGACGTATGAAGCAATAGAACTCCGCGATCTCGACATGAAGCGGTATGATGGACGGGGTGTACTGAAAGCCGTGAGCAATACCAACGATGTAATAGGACCCAAGATGAAGGGCATGGATGCTTTAGCTCAGCGAATTCTGGATAAAACGCTGAATGATTTGGATGGTACTCCAAATAAAGACAAACTTGGAGCCAATAGCATATTAAGCGTTTCAATGGCTGCTGCTGTTGCTGCTTCACATCATGTAAAACTTCCTTTATATCAGTATCTCCATTCATTAGTAAACGGTGGTAAGTCTTTAGCTATGACGCGAATCCCAACTCCGATATTTAATATGGTCAATGGTGGGAAGCATGGCGGCGGAAATTTGGACTTTCAGGAATATCACATCATTCCTGCCACAAACAGATCCTTTCACGAAGCACTACGCATGGGCTCTGAACTCTATCATGCGGTACTAAAATTGTTAGTGAATCGCGGGGCAGTGCACGCAACAGGCGATGAAGGCGGGTTTGCTCCCAATCTTTCCACAAATATGGATCCTCTTGAAATTTTGACTGAGTCAATCCGTACAAGTCCATATCGATTTGGCGTCGATGTATTTTTTGGTCTTGATGTCGCTGCATCATCGCTCAAAACTGACCGAGGTTACCAGATAAAAGATCGACCCGTCGCGTACCAAACTTCTGAGTTTATTCAATATTTGAATGAACTGCATGGTATTTACCCGCTTCTTATTCTTGAGGATCCGCTTGGGGAGGATGATTGGGAAGGGTGGATTGAAATAAACAGAGAGTTAGGGAGAGATATATTACTCGTTGGTGATGACCTTTTAACGACGAATCCTGTCCGTCTTGCCAAAGCGATAGAAAAGAAAGCATGCTCTGCCATACTCCTCAAACCAAATCAGATAGGCACGCTGTCGGAATTTTTAGAGGTAGTTGCTCTTGCGAAGAAAAACGACATAAAGTGTATTGTTTCCCATAGAAGCGGAGAAACTACTGATACGTTTATTGCAGATTTGTCGGTAGCCGTGCAGTCTGATTATGTCAAATTTGGAGCTCCTGCACGAGGCGAACGCGTGACGAAATATAACCGGCTCTTACAGATAGAATCCGACTTGCTAAATACACTAAAGGCATGATACGGTAGTAAAGGAGGAACAGAAATGAAAACAACAATATCCGTCATTAAAGCAGATACAGGATCAGGCGGAGGACACAATAAACCGAGCGAGCCAATGGTCGCTAAAGCC
>CAYHEJ010000057.1:0-5536 GCA_964355625.1 uncultured Gammaproteobacteria bacterium | reverse complement strand
ATTTAGCGAGGATGAACGTGACGAAGAATTACGGTAACGGTACGACAAAGAGATTGGTTGTTTTTGTGGCAGTTCCACCTCGATTATCCTGCGCGCGAATTTGGACTGTATAGATCCCCATACTTCTTGAAGTTCCCGTGATCGTACAGGAAAGCTGTGTCGTACTATTGAGATGTGTTTGGTAGCATGGCCCTTGGGTAATTCCTTTTGGTAGCCCCGTAACATTCATCGAAAGAAAATCACTGAAATCAACGTCTGTGGCCACGACTGTGCCAGTGTATGGTTTGCCGAGTTTTGCAATCTGCGGCATGTCGCTCGTGCTGATGGTCGGCGTATGATTGGGCGCCGGGGTCGGCGTCGGCGTGGGGGTAGGTCTTGGCTTCGGCGTTGGCGTGGGGGTAGACGTAGGAGTTGGTGTGGGCGTAGGTCTAGGTGAAGGCGTCGGGGTAGGGGTTGGGCAGGTAACAATATTTGATTGGATCGCGCTTTGCGTTCCTTCTAACGTCCGAACTTGCCAATACAATGTTCTGCCGCAGGAATATTTATCCCATTTCGTGGGGTTGGTTTCCACAATCGGGCTTGACGGGCCACTCGCAAAGCTATGATAAACATCTGTACTCATGTCTGAAACAGTCGATGCATTCACAATGAATGTTTTTGATGTACCTGTGTAAGTAAACGAAAATGTTGCAGATCCGGGATTAGGCATGGAACTGGAAAGATTATCAAATGCTTCCGGTAGTGGAGTAGGAGTAGGAGTAGGCGACAGCGTTGGCGTAGGAGTCGATGGACATGAAACAATAGTTGATTGTATCGGGCTTTGGACTCCTTCTATCGTCATAATACGCCAATACAATGTACTTCCGCAGGAGTATCTATCCCATTTAGTGGGGTTCGTCTCAACAATCGGGCTGGACCGACCCCTCGCAAAATCATAATATATATTTCCGCTCATGTCTGAAAACGTGGACGCATCTACGATAAAGGTATTTGCCAGGCCAGTATAGGTAAATGAAAACGTTGCAGATCCGGGGTTGGGCATGGAGCTCGAAAGATCAGAAAATATTCCCGGTGTTGGTGCTGTTTCGTCAATATACGCAAAATATTTCCACCAATTGTTATAAATAGTCTTATTATCAAGTGAGAGCGATGTGCCAGGATTGTGAGGGATATGTCGTAGCCACCAGCGCATGTATCCCTCTGCTGTGCAATTCCAAGCACTGCACGTAATCGATTGAGGGTTAAATGGTCCTGTAGGGAAGGCAAGATACCCATCACAGTCCGTCGTGACGGTCGCTGGATTACTATAATCATAGGCGTTCACTGCTCCCGGGGGAGAGTGAACGTTTCCGCAGTGGCCAGCTATAAGGCTGAATTTATTCCATTCGTTGGTTTCGTTTTGCTGCCAGTTGTCGTCGCCTACTCTATTATTGGCGACGAATTCCATGCGATGACCAAAATCATGCAACGCATTATCGAGTCCGACTTCATAATTAAAGCCCATGACAAACATTGTTTTGTTATTGGAACAAAGATTTGATTGACCACGATATGTTGGAAAAAATTCTTGATAGCCAAAATATGGGCCTCCCCAAAGCCAGACTTCATCAATGTTTTTATTGCACAAATCGTATGTATCAATAAGTTGTTTGTAGTTGATAGTATCTGGGGAATGACAAGGGCCCGTGCCGTTAATACAAGCCAAATACGTGTCGTCGGTATACTGGTAGCCGTCGGGTTTGACAAATATGCCATCCACTTCCTGGCGTTGGGCAATGGTATAGTGAATATAATTATTGCTTACCTGTGGAAGAGCAGTGACAATGTCGTTTGTGAGTGCGTCGGGATCACCCCAGCCTTTTAACGTATTGAGTTTGACACTGCCTTGGCTTTCTATTATTGGATTAAAGATAAGGAGGTAGACTTTTTTGGTAACAGGAGTATCGTCGATGGGTGGGGGGCCAGCGGCTCGGCTAAAAAGGCTGCGGACACTGCTAAAATTTATGACAATAATGCCTAAAAATAGGAGTAGCAGTGCAGGCAAAAACAGCAATATAAATTGTCGCCGCCGCATTGCGGATGAGTTCATATTTATCACTATGAAGGAGTATTTCTCTCCTGTCAATGGGAAAATTTGACAAGAGAAGTGTGTATGGTGTATGGTGTATGTATGTTGATACGTACGCAAGTATTATTTTCCGAAGAATTGCTCTTTGCGCTTCGAGCTGAGGCGGCGAAAAAGAAAACCAGCGTGTCTCAGTTGGTACGGCGTATTGTCGCGGATAAAATGCCGCAAAAATATCCAAAAAAGATTAGCGGAGACGAAGCGATGGAGTTGATGGTGAAACATGCTTACAAAGGAAAAGTACCACGCGATTTAAGCACAAATGATGATTACCTCTATAAACTTCCATGATATTTATTGACTCAGATGCATACTTAGCGTTGTCGCTTGCGAGAGATAGTCATCATGAGAGAGCCAACGAGTTGTTTTTAGAAATAAAGCGCCGAGACGAGGAGTATATGACAAGCTGGGAAGTTATTGACGAGGTGTCCACGAAATTATCCCGTTTTACATCACGTAAGCAAGCGTTAGCTTTTTTAGAAATCCTTTTTAAATCGAACATACATATTGAATATGTTCTCCCTGAATTATCAGATCAAATACATAGTTTATTTGTCAAACAGTATTCAAAAAAAGTATCGCTTACGGATTGCGCAAATATGGTTATCGCCAGACGGTTTGGTATAACAACCTTTTTTTCGTTTGATCATCATTACGAACAGAATGGTTTTACACTTCTTGCCAAACGTCCATAATTACTGAATAATCACTTCATGGGAGAGGATTTTTTCATCGTACTTCGCTGGTGGGGGACATTGTTTCTGGTTGGCGCAGTCGCGTTTCCGTTGACAAAGCGGTTATTTTCTACGTGGCCCGCCTCGACTCGCGACGGCGATTCAACGCGAGGCTGGCACGATCAGGGATATTTTTTTGCCAAAGCCGTGGGTATGGCAGTTGTAACATATCTGGTTTATCTCTCAGGAATTCTTCATCTTTTTCCGTTTACCGTCAGTACGGTGTTTGGTGCACTGATGGTATTGTTCGTGATAGGAATTGCACTGAATGGGACAAGGGGCAAGGGGCATGGGACAGGTAAGCATGTTCTCTTGCAAATTTTAATCGAAGAATTTTTTTTCTTCCTCGCCCTGCTTTTTTGGAGTTGGATCAAGGGGTATGAGCCGAGTATTCACGGACTTGAAAAGTTTATGGATTACGGGTTTATGAAATCGATTTTAAATAGCCAATACTTTCCGGCGCCGGATATGTGGTACGCCGGATCTTCCATCAATTATTATTATTTTGGTCATACCGTGGTTGCGGTTTTAACGAAACTTTCCGGCATTGATTTATCTTACACGTTTAACCTGATGCTCGCGTCTATTTTTGCCTTTACTCTGACGATGAGTTTTTCCATTGGAAAACAAATTGGTCAAATATGTGGAGGTATTCTTACCGCCTTTCTCGTCACCCTTGCCGGAAACATGCAAACGATCTACGCGTTTACAAAAGGGTACGATGGCGATGCAGTCAAGCCGTTTTGGGAACTTTTTGGGAAGATGGATTTGAACCGCTATTGGTATGCTAATGCCACGCGGTTTATCCCGTTTACTATTCACGAGTTTCCGAGTTATTCGTTCGTCGTTTCTGACGTCCATGGACATGTACTTTCGTTGCCTTTTGTTTTACTGGCGATTGGGGTGCTGGTTGAGTTGTTTCAAGGCCCGGCCTTGGGGGGCTTTAAAGGCCGGGCCTTGTTAGTTTTTTATGGTTTCCTCGTCAGTGTACTTCTGATGACAAACGCATTGGATGGACCGATATACTTCGGATTGTTTGTTATTTTGCTCATTGTTCATAGTCATAAAAAATGGAAAGAATTAATTGTTCCCATTTGCACGGTTGGCGTAACTGCGGCACTTGCCAGTATTCCGTTTCTTTTGCATTTCAAATCATTTGTTTCAGGACTTGCGGTGAATTGCCCTCTTCCGTTTTTAGCCAATACGAAGATCGGACCGTTATTATTTGAAGGGATAGAGAAGTGCCAGCATTCGCCCATCTGGATGCTGTGGCTCCTTTGGGGATTCTTTATATACTGCGGCGTATGGCTACTGTTGAAAAAGAAATTTACTCAACACGAAAAGCTTCTTCTTGTCTTCTTTGGATTCTCGTTACTCCTCATAATTTTTCCGGAATTTTTCTATTTTAAAGATATCTATCCCGCTCACTTCCGCTCAAACACGATGTTTAAATTGGGGTATCAGGCGTTTATCCTGTTTTCAATAGTATCTGCATATTCGATTGTCACTTCGTTCAAGTCAAATGTCAAATGTCAAAAGTCAAAAGTATTAAGGATGCTATTTTTACTTATTCTTCTCCCTCAATTGTTTCTTGTTTCCATTTTTCCGATATTTTCCGTGCGGTCGTACTTTGATAGTTTGAAAACGTATAAGGGATTGGATGGTACGGTGTGGTTAAAAGAGCAATATTCAGATGACTGGGCGGGGATAGAGTGGCTGAATAAACAAAGTCAATCTGTTATTGTCGAGGCGGATGGCGACTCATATACCGACTACGCCCGGTTTAGTGCATTTACGGGTATGCCTACGATCATCGGCTGGCCCGTGCATGAGTGGTTGTGGCGCGGAACATATGACGTAGTTGCGCCCAGGCGCGAGGAAGTGCGGGTCATGTATGAGTCGGAAGACGTTGAAGCCACGCGTGCGATACTACAAAAATACAACGCCCGATATATCATTATTGGCATTCTTGAACACCAAAAGTATACAAATTTGAATGAGGGGAAATTTACTAATCTCGGCCGCCTCGTCTTTTCCCAAGGCAATACGAGGATATATAGGGTTGAGTAATGGTATGTTGACAGTATGTATGAATATTGCTAATATTCATACATATGGATACGATCAATATTTCTCTCCCGACTCAGCTTAAGGCGCAGGCGGATGCGCTTATCCAACAAGGGCACTATGCTTCTTTTAGCGATATAGTGAGGAGCGCATTACGCTTGATTGTCCGTACGAATTATTACGATCAGATGGCGCAAGAAGCAGTCGAGGATCACCGTTTAGGAAAAACAAAGGCGTTGCGGACGAAAAAAGATATAGACGTATTTCTCCGTCAAACCATGTCATGAACATTGTCCCTTCGTTGCGGTTTTGCCGAGACCTTGAGAAGCTTGAAAAAAAGAATCTAAAGCTCAAACAGGCCATCAGAAAAACAATGGGTCGCCTTCAGATCAATCCTAATCATCCATCTCTTCGGCTCCATAAATTATCCGGTCAGGGAGTATATTCTGTTTCGGTGACGATGAGTATCCGCATGATTACTGCATTTCGAGGGGATGATATTCATCTTCTTCGTATCGGAACGCATGAGGATGTGTACTAATTTGATTTTTGGTATGTCATTCCCCACCGATAATGTCCGGTTGATTCCCCAGGGAATTTGTCCATGAGG
>CAYHEJ010000056.1:1442-5705 GCA_964355625.1 uncultured Gammaproteobacteria bacterium | reverse complement strand
ATAAAATCGCGACATTTTTTTCTTTGCGCATCGTCGCAATCATGTCAAGGATTGTATCGACGATCTCCGGATCCAGACTTGCCGTGGGCTCGTCCATGAGGATAAGCTCTGGATCATTGAGGAGTGCTTTTGCCATATTGACCCGCGCTTTTTCTCCGCTTGAAAGATGCCAAAACAATGATGATGATTTATGTGATATTCCCAAAAGCTCAACGATATTTTTTGCCTTCTTTTCCCAGTGTTCTACTTCATACAATCCCGCAAACACTTGTAAGTTCTCCCACACCGTCACCCGCGACTGCATCCCGCTATATGCCGAAACGTAGTTAATACGCGCAAGAATTTCTTCGCGGTGAGTCCTTAAATCCTGTCCAAAATACTTGATCGATCCTTTTGTCGGATGCGTAAGCGCAAGAAGCATTTGGATGGTAGTAGTTTTACCAGCTCCGTTGGGTCCCAACAACCCCACGATTTCCCCCTCCTTGATGGAAAAGGAAATATTGTTAACGGCGGTAAAGTTGCCGTACTGCTTCGTAAGTCCGGAAACTTCAAGAACTGGATGTACCATAAAAGGATTATACCGCTTCGAAACGTGTTCTGTCTTAAAAGGCGTCTCCCTTGCGGTTTTAGTCTTCGGCAAGGGGACGCCTTGCGAAAACTTGAGTTAAGCTTCTTTGAGTTCTGGTTGATGGATAAAATAAATTCTATCAGGATCAAGACTTGGTATTCTCACCTGAATTCCCCCATCGGCTGGTGGTCCAATAGGATATGCAATAATATTGTTCAGTGCAATGAACGGATCATCATCTTCAAAATTACCGAAGTTTATCATTGCGCCTGCAGGAATAATAATTTGGTCAGGATTTGTCATAAAACTTTTTTTTCTACAAACAATTTTAACTCTTTCTGAAACCGCTCTTTACTAAATTTTTTTGCCTGCAAAATACAATCATTTCGCCAATCTTTTTTTATTTTCTCGAACCGTTGAATCGCTTTAATTAATCCGTCAGCTGACGGATCATCAAATAGTATCCCTGTTTTTCCGTCAATAATCGATTCTGTGTATCCACCTCCGCGATATGCGATCACGGGCGTCCCCATGCTCATCGCCTCGACAGGCGTCATGCCAAAATCTTCATCAGTCGCAAGTGCAAGAAACGCTTTCGCACCGGCATAGAGTTTAGACAGTTCAATATCCGAAACATGCGCTCCTCCCTGTGCACCGACTACCTTAAGCTGTACGCCTAATTTTTTTGTTGCCGCGACAGCAAGCTCCAGCCCTTTGCCGCCAACGGGTCGCGAAACAAACAGATAATAATCACGCAAGGGGTCCCCTTGCGTGCGTAAGGGGATCCCTTTTGAAATTTCAATCGGCGGGTAAATTACTGTTGAATCACGGCGGTAAAACTTTTTGATTCGCCTGGCGGTTTCCTTTGAATTTGCGATAAAGTGATTCACCCGTTGAGCGGCCTCAAAATCATACTGCCGCATGAAAAACCCGACGATCGCAGCATATATCCGCACTATTTTGTACCGTTGCCAATCGATTGATGTGGGATACCCATACAACCACCTGGGTGGTGTGTGGCAATAGCAAATTTCGATAGCACTTCCCTGCCTGCCGGCAGGCAGGCCCTTCTTTGCAAAACCTTTCGTGATATACCAGCTCGAAGATCCGAGGATGACGTCATACCCACTAAAATCAAAACTATTCCAAATATACTGTGCTAAAAATCGTAAAGGGCTATGAAATTTTGTTGCAAATCCGGGAATATACTGCGCCCACGATACGCGGATATCTTTATTTTTTAACCGCTCCCACGCCGGAGATCCTTTTTTATAATATGCCGTATATATCGGCGCCTCCGGCCACATTTCAGACATCGCAAGGAGCACCCTTTCAGCTCCCCCAAATTCATTCAACTGATCATGAACCAATGCTATTTTCATAACGTATTATCCTACTGCTTTGGCTGGAGTTATGACCCAATCAGCAACACGAAGAAGTTTCTTGTCCAAGCTGATAAGCTTACATTGCTTTGCTCTCGCAAGACCCAGATACAGCGCATCGTACCCTGAAAGGGTATAGGCATACACTACGTCAATAATATCTTGAATATTTTCAAAACTGGGATCGATAAATCGAATAGGAAGTTTCGGAAGTAATGTGAGAAACTTCTCTGTTTCTTTTCTTTTATAACCGTATTTATTCGCAAGCACATTGAGAACTTCCACCAAAAGAAAACCAGGGGCGTATGCCATAATGTCAGCACGCATCAGTTTTTCCTGCAATACAAACGATTGTCGAAAGGCATCTTTATCCTCTATCCAAGATAATACAACACTTGCGTCCAAAACATAGCTAAGCATGCAATTACATCCTTCCGGGAATAGACCCTGCTCTTCCATCTCTTTCCTCACGTATCGCTTTAACGAAATCGACAGTTCTCCCCTTTTTTGCTAATTTCCTACAAAAAGTCTGAAATTCAACTATTTGCTTTTCAACCTCGCTTTTGTCTGCGAGAAAATTTCTGTTTCTCACAAGTCCATCAATGAGCTCCCCAAGTGTCTTTTTATTTTGAAAAGCCAACTGCATGAGATACGTATGTGTGTCATCGGGTAATGATACTGTTGTCCGTACTTGATTCATACTCATGAGTATAGCATCAAAATGCTTTGATGTCAAGATGCGATCTCTTTACACGAGCGACAATTGCTCGGAATCTTTATCTTTTTCTTTTTTCTTTGTAAGCATGCTTCCCCCGTGTAATCTTTTCAGCAGAGAATGAAAATGGAACTTTTCCAAAATTTCCCTCGCTTCTAGCGTATCAAGTGATGTAATTTTCGATCGTTTTATGTCGCGATCAAGCGAAACATCCGTACGGATTGTCGCTAAATTTTTGGACATCCGCGCACTTTCCTCACCTGTTTTGAGCTTTTCAATAACGGAAGAACTGAATTTACTAAGCCGTGAATCTTTTTTCTTCAATGCGTTATATACATTTTCAACTGTTTCAAATGTTTCAATCAGCGATACTGCTGTTTTTGGCCCGATCCCCTCAACCCCGGGATAATTATCTGACGCATCTCCTGCGAAGCCTTTGTAATCCGTCACATGGTCAGGACTCACGCCCAACCGCTCGATAACATCCTGTTCGTGATACAACTTCGCCTCTGATAAGCCCTTAGTAGGCATATACACCATCACGCGGTCATCTTCTACGAGTTGTAAAATATCACGATCTCCGGTCACGATAATTACCTCCATCTTCGTATGTTTCACAAGAGTTCCGATTACATCATCCGCTTCAAAGCCATCTTTTTCAAAGATTGGTATTCCAAGGGCTTCTACCATCTCATGCACTTTTGGAATTTGCGAAACCAGATCGTCATCCATCTTGGGGCGTTTAATCTGATACTCTTTAAATAATTTTTTTCGGAATGTCGGCGCAGCCCTGTCAAACGCAACAGCCATATGAGTCGGGGCTAATTCGTGATAAAGCCTCAAAAGCATGGTTGCAAAACCATAGACTGCATTCACCATTGATCCGTCCGGAGCAGTCAGAGGAGGAATAGCGTGGTATGCCCGGTGCAACACTGCATTTCCATCGATGAGGACCAACCTATTCATGAAGATATTATAGCTTATTCGCAAACGTTCTGGCTTTCGGCCCGCCCATGAGTGCTTCAAATTCTTCACTTTCAACCGTTTCTTTTTTGATAAGCACCTCGGCGACTATATCTAATTGTTTCCGGTGTTTTTTCAGAAGTTCAAAAGCTTTTTTGTATCCTTCCTCGATAAATTTTTTCACTTCACGGTCGATGACTCCCTGCATTTCCTGAGAGATCGTATTTTGTTCCATGAAGCTCTTCCCCCACTCCGTAATATCACGATCTGGTCCAAAATTAATCGGGCCCAAGTCGCTCATTCCAAACTCCATCACCATATAGCGTGCGATCCTTGTAGCCTGATCAATATCGTTTGCTGCACCGCTTGTCATTTCATTGAAAATCAGCTGCTCTGCCGCCCGCCCGCCCATGGTCATGGCTATCTCTTCTATAAGTCGCGATTTCGTTTCATGCAAACGATCTTTTTCCGGAGGAGACAATGTGTACCCAAGGGCCATTCCCCGGGAAACGATACTTATCCGGTGCACAATATCCAAGTTGGGGCTAAAGTACGACACCACAGCATGCCCGCCTTCGTGATATGCCGTCATCTTCCGGTCGAGGTCGCTTTGCAGACGTTTTTTCTCCGGGCCT
>CAYHEJ010000056.1:0-1432 GCA_964355625.1 uncultured Gammaproteobacteria bacterium | reverse complement strand
GCTTCTTCCAAATCTTTCATATCAATTTCTTTTTTACTCTCGCGGGCCGCCAAAATTGCCGCTTCGTTAAGCATGTTCTCCAAGTCAGCACCGGAAAATCCTACCGTCCGTTTGGCAACTTTATCCCAATCCACGCCGGGTCCAAATGGTTTACCTTTTGCATGAATGCCTAATATTGCCTTCCGTCCAGCCATATCCGGAAGGTCCAACACAACCCGCCGGTCAAAACGCCCGGGACGGAGAAGTGCAGGATCAAGCAAATCTCCACGGTTCGTTGCAGCAACAATGAGCACTGCGGTGTTCGGCTCAAACCCGTCCATTTCTACAAGAATTTGGTTAAGCGTCTGCTCGCGCTCGTCATGCCCACCCATAATGCCGACACTCCGCATCCGGCCGATTGCATCTATTTCATCGATAAAAATAATCGCAGGTGCGCTTTTTTTAGCACTCGCGAATAGGTCACGGACGCGGGCGGCTCCCACACCCACGAGCATCTCCATAAATTCGCTTCCTGCAATACTATAGAACGATGTATGTGCTTCTCCTGCCATAGCCTTGGCAAGAAGTGTTTTCCCTGTTCCGCTCGGACCGACTAAAATCACGCCTTTTGGAGTCCGCGCGCCCAACGCCTTGTACTTATTCGGATTTTTCAAAAAATCGACGACTTCCTCAAGCTCCTTCTTTGCTTCATCCACTCCTGCCACATCGGCAAACGTTACCTTCGGAAGATCCTTGTTCCAAATCCGCGCTTTGCTTTGCCCGAATGAAAAAAGATTATCCTGTGCCCCCCGCGCCTGGCGGAATATAAAAAGAAAAAAAAACACAGTAAGAACCAAGGGCAATACATTGGTAATGATGCCGATCCATAGTTGTCCGGCACTCAGGTCTTTGATCGTAATTTCCGTTTTTTTCGGATCGACACCTGCTGATTCCAATACCTTGAGGAGTGACTCCTGCGGTTCTTTATGCGAGACCACTTTTTCGCCGCCCTTATATTGCACCAGAAGTTTTGTCTCCTCCACTTCAATTTTTTCGATCTTTCCGTCTTTTACATCGGCAATCACCGTCGAAAGAGGTTTTTCCGGCAACGTACTGTTTTGCCCGCCGACGCTGCCAAGGAGTGAAAATACCAAAAACACAATAAAAAGCCCAAGAACGATATTTTTGAAATTGAGTTCAAATTTAAACGCAAACATCTTACCCTGCTTGCTATTGCCATTCTTTTTTCCGTTTTTCGTAAGTTTTGGAATACTATTCTGTGTCATAACATCGTTGAAGAGGTTTACCCTGTAAAACCGCCCCTCGCAGATGCGAGGTAAGGTTTGTGCAGGGCTCAAGTATACCACGAAAACACTTGAGGTGCACTGAAATTACTAATTCAAACTCCGCAGGTACTGCAGCAAGAATGCCGGAGGCAAAACCAGATCGGAAG
>CAYHEJ010000055.1:0-5713 GCA_964355625.1 uncultured Gammaproteobacteria bacterium | reverse complement strand
AATATTCATGTAACATCGTTCTTAATGTCGTTTTGCCTTTCGTCGTTTTTAAATACAATTCTCTTCTTTTTGCATCTTTTTTATTCTGATACGCTTCGTAATGGATGAGTTGAAACGGTTTATATCGTTTCGTTGAAGGAGAGTCACCGCTATTGTGTTCAAGAAACCGCTTTCTGAGGTTTTCCGTATATCCGACATAAATCCAAGAAGGAGTAGATTCGCTTTGGAGAATATAAACGTAGAAAAATTTCATAGAGAAAGAATGAGACGTGCCATGCGGCACATCTCTCGCTTTTCTATTTACGATACTTACCTTTATGTACAGGCTATCCATTTTCGTGGCGTAGCCGTGTACCGACTGGTACGCGGTACCCCCATCCGGATTCGAACCGGAGATTAATGGGCTGAAAACCCACTGTCCTAGGCCGCTAGACGATGGGGGCGGCATTTATTAATTTTTCAACTGCAGCTCGTTTCTTCCAAGATTTAATTTGATTTTCTCGCTTTCTTGCTTCTGGTAACGTATTATACCGCTCTTTATACCGTAGTATCCAGGGTTTATTTGTTTTTGTATATTTGCTTAGTCCTTTATTATGTTCTATAAGTCTTCTTTCTATACTGTTTGTACAACCAATGTAGTATGTACTATCTTTGTCTGATTCTAAAATGTATACGTAATACATGCTAAAAGGTATTCGCGCTAGATCCCGATTCTCGGCGAAGCCGGAATCGTGGACACTCGACCCCGATTACATCGAGGGTCGGTGCGATGGGGGCCTTAAACAAATAACAATTGTAATTGTACCAAATAATGGTGTCATTCACCAAATTATAAATGCTTGACAGTACATTTTTCACGTCGTAAAGTACTTACATATGTTGACACAGTCAGATATGAAAAAACTTGAAGAAAAATTCATTACGAAAGATGAATTCCATCGTGAGTTCAAATCAGTAAAAGACTTAATTATCGAGTTTAAAGACCAAATTCTTCATGAAATCAAAGGCCTGCGGGAAGATGTTGCTATCGTTACTGGCTACAAAGATCAAATAGAAGATCACGAAACTCGCATAGAAACTATTGAAATGTGTCTTCACGTATCTCAATAGTAATTGTTAAGATTTGGTATAACAGTTGCGGCATCGGGCTTGGTAGGCATCTGTGCGGCCGACGAGTGCAGGATCTGCCTCTAAAGGATTATTTATTTTTGTTTTAACAATTCGTTTGTGAAACACAGCTTCCTCACCGCAAAGAGAGCAGATTGCAGAAAGCTTGATCGTTTTGTCAGCCATGGCCATAAGCGTGGGTATGGGTACAAATGGCTGACGGTCGTACGTCATAGCAAGACCAGCGACAAGGACGCGTTTACCTTTTTTCAATAATTCTTCAATAACCGGCACCAGTGCCCGACCAAACCACTGAGCTTCATCAATGGCGATAATTTCTGTGTTGGGTTGGAGGTGTTTTAGTATATCTTCTGCTTTTGATATGACTTCTGATTCAAAGCTCAGACCGGTATGAGAAAAAACTTTTCGGTCGGTACCATAGCGCGTATCAATGGCGTGTTTGTATACCTGTACCTTCTTTTTCCCTATGCTCGCGCGTTTAACAAGCCTTATAAGCTCCTCTGTTTTTCCGGAGTACATGGGGCCGGCGATGACTTCTAGATACCCTGCATGTTTTCTCATACCAGGCTATTGTATCACTCAGGGTTAATATTGATCTATTTCGTATTATTTTCGGTATATTGACGAATTCATTCGGGTTTTTTATGATAATGATACATGCCTGAAACGATTGATGAAGCAGTTTCGGTAGATTTACTTTATAACCATCTGAAAGGGTATGCGTACCCTTGGGTTGTTCACTGGCACGCAAATCGATACCTGATTACCAAAGTTGGTCTCCACCACACGGTGCGTGAAGGGCGGACGCTTTTTCACATATTCAGCGTCACGGACGGGAATACGTTTTTCAAATTACGCTTTGATACAGAGTCGTTGGGATGGAGATTATTGGAGGTGGACAATTAGTATGAATTTCAATCCCTCTCCTCCCACCATCATGCATATAGACCTCAATTCCTGCTTTGCCACGGTTGAGCAGCAGGCAAATCCGTTATTACGGGGCAAACCGGTTGTCGTAGCCGCGTACACCACGCCCGGAGGATGCATTCTCACGGCATCGCGCGAAGCAAAATTATTAGGTATCGCTACCGGTATGCGTGTCGGCGAGGCGAAAGCTATTTGTCCACGGGTTTCTGTTCTTGCTTCCGATCCGTGGAAATACCGGTTTATAAACAAAAAATTGCGGGATCTATTGGAAAGATATTCACCCAATATACAAGTGAAATCCATAGATGAGATGGTAGTAGATTTCCGCGATACTCCGGAGATTCATAGGAATCAGATGATAGAGATTGCCAGAAAGATAAAACAAAAAATTAAAGAGGAAATCGGAGAATGGCTGACAGCATCCATAGGCATCGCTCCAAATCGCTATTTGGCGAAAGTCGCCTCCGGACTTCATAAACCGGATGGATTAGATGTAATAGATCAGAGCAATGTAGAACAAATTTTTTCTAACATGCAGGTAGAAGATCTCACGGGAATCAAATCCGGCTATGGCACAAGATTGCGGTACGTAGGTATCACGACAGCACTTTCATTTTATCAAGCACCTGTTAGTGTACTCACCCGGGCTTTTCAATCTGTGTGCGGAAATCAGTGGTGGAGCCGAATCCATGGGTATGAAGTAGACGAAACGGAATTTGAGACAAAAAGCATCGGTCACTCATACGCACTGCGCATACCGTATATCCCATCGGATAATCGGTTGCTTCAAATTTTATGCACACTGGTTGGTAAAATGGGTAGGCGCCTCCGCGCACACGGCAGTCAGGCATACGGCATGCATGTCTCCTGCCAATACGCGGATCGGGGATATTGGCATCATGGGATAAAACACCAAACAGCATTATATTCCAATACTCAATTGTATGCTGCGGCCAAACATATACTTTTATCGGCTCCGGATAAACCGGTACGGATACTAGCCGTAAGTTCGTATCTTCTGTCTGATTCTTCTGCTTCTCAATTGGAATTATATAGTGATCAAATAGAAGACCGTTCTTTGACAAAAGCACTCGATCACATAGAAAACCGCTTCGGAGACTTTGCTATTTTTTCTGCCCGCATATTGCACATGCAGGATAAAATACATGACCGTATAGCATTTGGGAAATCGTGATAAAATAAGCCAAATATGGATCAACACAGGCCGCTTGCAGATATACTACGACCTCAAAAACTAGATGACGTCATTGGTCAGGAACATCTGGTAGGGTCACAGGGCGTCATCCGGAAGCTTCTCGCCACCGATTTTCTCCCGTCGTTGATTCTATGGGGACCGCCCGGGTGCGGAAAAACTACGCTTGCACAACTTCTCGCAAAATTAACAGATGCACATTTTGAATCTCATTCTGCAGTCACCTCGACACTTGTTGATGTACGGAGAGTTATAAAAGAATCAGAAGAGCGATTGACAAAAGGCATAAAGACAGTTTTTTTTCTTGATGAAATTCACCGGTTTAATAAAGCACAACAGGATGCCCTATTGCCTCATGTAGAAAGAGGGACGTTCATTTTTATCGGAGCTACCACAGAAAATCCATCTTTCGAAGTCATTGCTCCGCTATTGTCCCGATGCAGAGTACTAGTACTTAAAGCTCTTGATGAAAAAGAGTTGGATACGCTTATCGGCCGGGCAATCGCGTTTCTGAAAGTGAAGATCGATACTGATGCAAAAGCATTTTTGCGTGAGATCGGAAACGGTGATGGCCGAAGCGTCCTGAATATCTTAGAAATTTCTTCACAATTATCTCCACATAAAACAATTACAGCAGAATGTATCGAACAAGCAGCGCAACGGAAAATGCTTCAGTACGATAACGGAGGAGAAGAACATTACAACACGATCAGTGCGTTTATCAAATCGATGCGTGCAAGCGATGTAAACGCCGCATTGTATTATCTTGCGAGAATGGTCGTATCAGGAGAAGATCCTCTCTTTATTGCCCGAAGGATGGTGGTATTTGCCTCTGAGGACATCGGTCTAGCCCAACCCACGGCGCTCGTCGTAGCGAACGCAGTATTTGATGCATGTCATAAAGTAGGCTATCCGGAAGCACAAATCAATCTCGCCCATGGAGCGGCTTATCTGGCGTCTGCTAAAAAAGACCGCAGCGCATATGATGCGTATTTCAAAGCGCTTGGCGATGTCAAGCAATACGGAAACCTTCCCATCCCCTTGATGATTCGAAACACCCCAACAAAGCTGATGAAAGATAATGAAAGCCTCCTTCCGGATAAAATTAAAGGAAAAAAATATTTATGATTACACTTCTTCACGGTGATCATACACTAGCATCGAGGAATGAATTAAATCGGCTGAAAGATGCGGCTTCAAATAAAGAGATCCGCGTATTGGATGGTCGGGCACTCGAACTATCGACTCTCGTGCAATCTTTGGAATCCTCCTCGTTGTTTGGCGGAGACACGCTTGTTATTATTGAACGGTTGTTTGGAAAAATCGGAAAATTTCCAAAACGCATCGCAGAGCTTTGTACTATATTAACCCGCAGTAGCGAAGCTACTGATATTATTCTCTGGGAAGATAAAGAGGTTGGTGTAACGGTAACGAAAAATCTTGGTTCAAACGCTAAAATCCAATTATTTAAATTACCTGTTATTATTTTTGAATTTCTCGATTCTTTGATACCCGGAAACAGCAAACAACTGATGGAAATATACTCACGTCTAATCATTGAGGAAGCGCCGGAACTCGTATTTGCCATGATGGTCAAACGCGTCCGGCAATTGATACAGCTCGCTGACGGGGTGACGCCAACGGGGGTAGCAGGATGGCAAGCGAGTCGTTTGACAACACAAGCGAAGTCCTTTACCATGGAAAAACTTCTTGGTATGTATAAAACACTCTACGATAGAGAGCTGAGTATAAAAACCGGTACCTCTCCTTTTAGTATATCTTCCCATATAGAACAATTTATTATCCAGATATAACTTGCATGAATATAGACCTATCAATTTTCAAAGATTACGACATTAGGGCCACCTACCCGGATCAACTCAACGGTGATGTGGTCCGTGCCATAGGCTACGCAATTATCCGGAAATTTCATCCAAAAACTGTTGCAATTTGCAGGGATATGCGTCTGTCAGGTGTTGAACTCCGCGATGGACTTATTGCTGCCTTCACCAACTGCGGAGTCGATGTGTTTGATGCCGGACTTACCGGTACGGAGATATCTTATTTTATCGCCGGAACCAAAGAGTATGATATGTCTATTATGATTTCCGCATCGCACAATCCCGCACAATACAATGGACTCAAGATTGTCCTCCGCGGGCCAATCGCGGTCAGCGGCGATTCGGGCCTGGACGATATTAAAACACTTCTTACAGAAGGACCTCTCCCTCCCGCATCAGTCAAGGGGAAAGTGACTGTTATCGATGTATTTGAGGATTGGCGGAATAAAGTATTATCATTTGTTGACGCCTCATCACTCAAGTCGCTCAAGGTAGTCGTGGATGCCGGCAACGGCATGGCTGGGAAATTGGTTCCTCTTATTTTTAAAGATTTGCCATTTCAGCTGACGACATTGTATTTTGATTTAGACGGCAAATTTCCTCA
>CAYHEJ010000054.1:0-5874 GCA_964355625.1 uncultured Gammaproteobacteria bacterium | reverse complement strand
CTGGGGTATTGCTCCACCTTTGATCGCGTTGACAAATTCAAATCCCTCACCGCGGACTTTTGGCTCCAATCGCACAAAACAGTGTCCGTATTGTCCGCGTCCTCCGGATTGCTTGATATATTTCCCTTCACCCTCGGCCTGCTGGCGGATGGTTTCTTTGTATGCAACCTGCGGAGCTCCGACATTACACTCTACTTTAAACTCACGTTTCATCCGGTCAACGAGAATTTCCAGGTGCAACTCGCCCATACCCCAGATGATCGTTTGATTGGTTTCCTGATTGCTTTTGATTTTAAACGTCGGATCTTCTTCGCTGAGTCTTTGAAGCGCAAACCCCATACGTTCCTGATCGTTTTTTGTCTTGGGCTCGATAGCAAGTGAAATGACCGGATCGGGAAATGTAATTTTTTCAAGAATCAACGGATTTTCACTGTCGCAAATCGTATCTCCGGTAATAGTATCTTTAAATCCAACGACGGCAACAATCTCTCCGGCATACGCCTCTTTAATTTCTTCGCGTTGATTGGCATGCATCAAAAGGAGCCGGCCGACCCGCTCTTTAACATCTTTGGTGGAGTTATATGCATAGGAACCAGAAACCAATTTTCCGGAATAAATACGGACATACGTGAGTTTTCCAACATGCGGATCAATTTGAATTTTAAACGCCAGACCTGAAAATGGTTCATCTTTACCGCGGACATAGGCAACTTTTTCACCGGTTCTCGGTCGGTTTCCTTCAACAGGCGGAAGATCCAAAGGTGACGGGAGATAATCAACGACCGCATCCAGTACCGGCTGTACCCCTTTATTGCGGAGACTGGAGCCCGCATAGATTGGGACGAGTTTGTAGGCAATGACTGCCCGGCGGAGTGCGGCTTTTAATTCTAAAACGGTTGGCTCGACGCCAT
Organism: uncultured Gammaproteobacteria bacterium; assembly: GCA_964355625.1. Classification (GTDB taxonomy): domain Bacteria; phylum Patescibacteriota; class Microgenomatia; order UBA10105; family UBA927; genus CAYHEJ01. Next base: position 4,963 of record CAYHEJ010000054.1, on the reverse strand, counting down.
TGAGATATTTCTCGAGGAGTGCATCATCGGTTTCTGCAATTTTTTCAATCAGCTCATGACGGCTTTTATCTACTTCATCTTTGAGATCTGCGGGTATTTCATCGCTCTCTTCAAACGTTGACCCTAGCTCATCACTTCCCCAAATATATACTTTCCGTGTTAATAGTTCGACAATACCTTTAAAGGTATTTTCCCGGCCGATGGGGACGACCATGATAGCGGGGTTAGCACCAAGCCGGTCGACAATCGATTTGATCGTTGCGCGGAAATCCGCTCCGACTTTATCCATTTTATTGATAAAACAAAGCCGCGGAACTTTGTATTTGTCTGCCTGATGCCAGACCGTCTCTGATTGGGACTGCACACCCTCTTCTGCATCCAAGACGGTGATACCCCCATCCAACACGCGAAGACTCCGTTCCACTTCAGCGGTAAAGTCTACATGTCCCGGGGTATCTATAATATTGAAGCGATATCCTTTCCAAAATGTCGTGGTTGCGGCAGAAACGATGGTAATACCGCGTTCTTTTTCCTGCTCCATCCAATCCATCTGTGTCGTACCTTCGTCTATATCTCCAATTTTGTACGTGCGGCCGGTATAAAATAGGATGCGTTCCGTGGTCGTGGTTTTGCCGGCATCGATATGCGCGATGACGCCGATATTCCGCACTTTATCTAAGGGGACATCGCGTTGCTCTGTTGTTATAGTATTTGGAATAGCCATATGGATCAAAAAAACTGCCCCACCATCTGGCGGAACAGCTGATGTTTACCTATGATGTAATTGTACTAAAAATTTATCTTCGTGTCTAGGCATTGAACCACTTTGATCTCTTGCAGAAAATAGTTTGGTGTCGTATGTTTGGAGAACATGTTAACAAAAACTGACCTTCAAGCTATCGATGGAATTGTCGCAAACCGTATCCGCGAAGAACTCAAACCAGTGAAAAAGGATATTTCAAAAATGCGCAAAGACATTGACGTTATGTTATCTCTCTTTGACCGGGAATACGTGGATTTGCGTACACGCGTCGAGCGAATCGAGGAACATCTCAATCTTTCCGCTCTATCCTCCTAAAACTATTTTTTGTTCTTCACTATCCACCATCGTTTAAAAAATGGAAGTGTAAGTGTGGACAATAAAAACCCTAGAGATGGAACAATGGCATTGAGCCAAGGATTAGTAATCATTATCACTTGTAAATACAATCCAACGGATACGTAAATAGAATGAGTAGTCCTCTTCTCATCCAACTTATCTCCCACTTTTTATCCATCTCCACACGTTTGTTTCGTTGTTCGATTTGACTGATGCGTTGCTCTAAATCAGAGAGTGTTGTCATAACGCGATTATAGCAAATATCCAATACAATTGAATCGACCTGCCTGCTCGCCTCGCTGAGATGAAGCGGGCCGGCAGAAAGATCAACAGGTGCAAAGCTATTCCACCTAACAGGTGGAAACTACCGGGCTATCCACCACCGCTTGAAAAAAGGAAGCGTTAGTGTGGATAATAAAAATCCAAGTGACGGAACAATGGCATTGAGCCAAGAATTCGTAATCATTATTACTTGTAAATACAAACCAACGGAAAAATACGTAAACATAACAAGGAGTATTCTCCTCGTCCAACTTATCTCCCAGGTTTTATCCATCTCCACACGTTTATTCCGTTGTTCGATTTGACTGATGCGTTGTTCCAAATCAGATAATGAAGTCATGAAGCAATTATACTATCTTCTTTCGGCAGAAAAATAGGATTTGTTCAAGCCGGCGGGCGATACCCAGATACGCCATGATCTCTCTATCCATTTCTATATCTCTTTTCCACCCTTTTAGGAAAGTTAGCTTATGAGTTTTGTGAAGATTGAGTGCAGATATTGGAAACCACCCAACATGTTTATGATTATCCATCGCAAATTGATTGATGGCTACTTCCAGTTGATATCCAACCGGACCAAGCGATTCGACATCCCGCAGGTCGTTTGTTTTGAGAATTACGAAATACTGTATCAATTACTGAAAATTGTCTTTCGCCATGAGCTCTCAGGACGATCATGTCCAGAGAAGCATCAGCTATAAATTTTTCATATACCTGTTCAAGTTCTTGTGACTGAACTCCAACCAGGTCGCCATCAAGAAGGAGAAGATTGTTGGTTTTTACAAATTCTAAGCCAGCAAAAATCGCTCCGGCTTTTCCTATATTTTGTTCCAATCGAACAAGTATCACCTGTGGAAATTTTGCTTTCAATTCTACTGAGGCGTGATCTGTCGAACCGTCATCGACGCAAATTATCTGATCAATAAACTGCGCTCGTGTAAGTGCATTAACAACAGAAATAATTCTCTCCCCTTCATTGTAAAAAGGAACAATACAATCGCACCTATTCACCATGATTCGATGGTAACACAACAAACATATGATAAAATACAGCCATGTTAAAAGATTATCACCACTTCAAAGGAAATGACTTGACCCGCTCCGAAAAAATCCAGCGTCTCGTGACTCAAATGATTATTGATAGCGATGTCCCTGACGATCGTCGCGAAAACTCAAAAGTTTGGGAACTGAAGCATCATGCAGGATGCGTACAAATCGGCCGAATTCTTGCCCAAAAGCGGGGACTCTATACCGAACTTGCAGAAATTATTTGTGTCCTCCACGACATCTACCCGATTGTTGAAGGGAAATATAAAGATCACGCTAAAAAAGGCGCGGAACTTGCCAAAAAAATTCTTCAAAAGTGTGGTGATTTTTCCGAAGAAGAAATCACTACGATTGCGGAAGCGATCAGAAGTCATAGCGAAAAGGATATATACACCGATAAACCTTATGTGGAACTAGCCAAGGACGCGGACGTGTTTGAATGCTCGCTCTATCAGGGTGCCGAGGGATTTTATCGTTTACACAAACCTAAAGCAATTTTTACCCAGTATGTGAAACGTATTCGAAGCGCGCGAAAAGAACTCGGCCTGCCGGAAGAACCGGTATTCCGGGAATAATATGCTCAACCCGAAACACAAACTGTATCGCTGGGGCCCGATCAGCGCGTGCCCGCTTTTCATGTATTTCGCCATCAAACCGGCATTCGCGCCTTTAAAAAAATTATTCGGCATTACGTATACGGAGTCCGTGATTATTTTTGACGACGGCAAAGTCACCTGGCTCCTCGATGATAAGGAACTTGGCAAAGAAAGCAAAGAATTCGTTGACGCTGTCATCCTCAACCCACAAAAAAATAAACAATATTATAGTCTTTGGGAACAACGCACCAAACAATTGCTTTCACTTTTTGACCGATTGGACAAACAACGATTACACGATCTTTCTGATAAACAACTCATAACCGTATATAAACAGTTCTCAGTATCCTACTTCGACTGGTTTATTATCACCATTTCATTGGAACTGGCGGCAAGCAGTTTAGAGCCGTTGCTCGGAGTCCGACTTAAAAAGTATTTCGCACATAAACACGAAAAAGAATATAACAATGCTTTCTCGACACTGACAGCCCCGCGGACACTCACATTTTACCGCCGTGAACAGGAAGACTTACTCAACATTCTCCTTCTTCCTCAAAAAGAACAGCGTAAGGCGCTCGAAATTCACCAAAAACAATTTTATTGGATATACAACAGCTATGCTGAGGGAAAAATTATTGACATCGGGTACTTTCAGGATGAGCTAAATAAATTAAAACAAAGTAATTACAGAAAGACGCTCGCAGAAATTCAAAAATACCCAGCGCACATACTATCAGAAAAGAAAAAAATAATTCGCTATGTTTGCCCCGATAACAAAGATTTGCAAATCATACATCAAGTAGAAACGCTCAGCCGGCTTTTGGATGACCGAAAAAAGAATAACTTCAAAGCGGAACACTATTTGGAATTATTCGTTCGTGAGTTTGCCCGAAGAACACACAAGACTGTCGCAAATTTAAAACTACTATTCCCCGAAGAGTTGTCAGATGCTATGAAACACACAATGGACCTATCTCAACGGAAACAGTGTTTTGTCCTTGTTTGTACAGATAAAAAAATAGAAGAATTCAACGGACACAATGCCAAAATTATCGCCGATCAATTTTTAAACGTAACTCACATTAACGAAAGCATGATCCACGGTCAGGTTGCCTCGACGGGAGAACAAAATTATTTTCGGGGAGTTGCGAAAATTGTTTTAACAATAAAAGAAATACATAAAATCCATGAGGGAGATATTCTCGTAACAACGATGACCAGTCCGGATTTTGTAATCGGCATGAAAAAAGCTGGCGCAATTATCACCGATACGGGAGGGATGCTGTCTCATGCTGCAATAGTTGCCAGGGAATTTAAAAAACCTTGTATCGTCGGCACCGAAATAGCAACAAGAGTAATTCATGACGGAGATATCGTGGAATTACACTGTGGAAAAGGAACAGTAAAAATTATTAAACAGAAGAAATAACAACCAACTCAGTCCTTCTACAGGTGCAAAGCTATTCCACCTAACAGGTGGAAATTACTAATTGAATTTCTTCCACGTGCCTTCGGAAGTTAATAGAAGTTTCATAGAGAACAAAAAGTATTATACTATACACATGGATTTCAACGGATTTTTGCTTGCTATAATAGTAACAATAGGATTTAGCATAGATGTACTTATCGTCGCGATATCTACAAAACGCATCGGGTCTGTCGCAACTCTATTTTTATGGCAAATAATGGGAATACCGTTATTTGCTCTCCTAGTACCCATCATGCCGCCTATTCCTGTCGTCACACACATACCGCTTATCATGATCATCGGAGTGTGCTTTACTTTTGTAGGACTCATATTTTTACAGGCAATAAAAATCGGAACACTTGCGGTCGTAAGTACCATCAACGAATTGTTTATAGTTGTCACAACACTTCTTGGCGGCGTATTGTTACACGAATCATTTACCCTATGGAAAGCAATAGGACTGATACTCAC
>CAYHEJ010000053.1:0-5962 GCA_964355625.1 uncultured Gammaproteobacteria bacterium | reverse complement strand
AAATATCTTACTCAGGATAAAGAACGTGAAGGGTGGCGTGTGGCTGCGATTCTTATCAACATAAGTTTGTTGCTTTTGGTTGTTGTATCGCTGCCGATTCTCATTTGGACAGAACAATTTTCCCGGGCTTTAGCTCCCGGATTTACCCCCGATCAGATCACGCTCATGGTGTCGTTTACTCGCATTATGATAGGGTTTCAGGTATTTCCACTTTTAGTTGGAAATTTTTTTACCGGCATACTGCAATCATATAATTTATTTATTATCCCGGCGCTTGCTCCCGTCATTTATAACGTCGGCATTATCATCGGAATCATATTTTTATCCTCGTCGATTGGTCTTTATGCGCCCGTTGTCGGCGTCGGATTAGGAGCACTCTTCTTCATGATCATACAGATCCCGCTGCTGCTGCGCATCGGATATCGTCATAGCGCTTCTTTGGATACAGAGAATAAAGGAGTCCGTGAAGTCGGTCGGCTGATAGGTCCGCGTGCATTTGGACTGGCGGTATCGCAAATAGATACGACGGTAGATCTCATGCTATCCACATTATTGGGTGCCCGCATGGTGACGATATTTAATTTTGCACAGCATTTACAACAATTACCGGTCGGACTTTTTGGGGCAAGTGTGGCACAAGCCGCGTTGCCGACACTTTCTGCAGCATCCGTCAAAGAGGACAAAGAACAATTCAAAGCTTCTATTATAAGTGCTACGCATCAGATACTTTTTTTTGTCCTGCCTTCATCAGTGTTTTTTATCGTGCTTCGGATTCCGATCGTACGGCTTGTATTTGGAGCCTCCCGGTTTGATTGGCAGGCGACTGTGCTGACCGGAATGACATTGTCTATGTTTAGTATTTCACTCTTTGCGCAATCACTTGTGCATGTATTGGCACGTGGATTTTATGCGTTGTACGATACAAGAACTCCGGTCTTGGTGAGCATTGTCTCTATTGCCATAAATACAATAGGGAGCATTGTCTTTATACAGGTCTATCATTTACCCGTGTGGTCGCTCGGCCTTTCAACTTCCATTGCAAGCATAGTCAATGCGTTAGTACTTTTCGTTTTACTGGACCGGCGTGTCGGAGGGTTTCCTCGTTTGAAACTTTTTGTCTCTCCTGCAAAAATGCTCATTGCTTCATTCATATCCGGTGTATTTATATTTATTCCTCTCAAATTATTTGATCAGTTAATTTTTGATACCACACGGACGTTTGGACTATTACTTTTGACAATTGTTGCCGGCGGAGCGGGCCTTATTATGTATATGGTTATCTCCTGGTTATTTAATGTCGGGGAAGTACATGCATTCATTGCTTTAATGCGGCGGGTCCGTAAGGCAACGCCTGTACTTCTGGAACCAGCGAACGAGGTCATCAATGGCGGGGGACAGGATAAACTATAGAATTATTATTGCTTCGTAAGTTCTAGTATCAGGATACTTGAAGGCGCCATGAGAAATTTTTTCTGAAGCGTATTTCCTTCGATCGTTTCCTTGAGTGTAACATCAGTGCCGAGAAAATATTTTTGCCGGAGTGAATAGGTTCCGGGATCGAGATTGCCGAATGTTACCGGAACGGTTTCGGTATGTGTACCGTTTGTATCAAAATTGACGAGGAGTACCCGCAGGATATTGTCCCGAGTGCTGGCAAATCCCGTAACCCAAGAGCCTTCGCCGCTTAATGATATGCGTTTGCCTGCCATGGTATCGATGAAGGAGTAGACATAATATCGGGGTTTTGGTTTTTTCCCATTGTTTTCATGCGTGATGAGTCCCCATCCATTACCGGATTCCTGACCAGGACCATCTTTGGGTTGAAACGAAAGTGCATACGTGGGTCCGCCGCTGATGAGTTGTCGAATGACCGCTGCCGCATGGGCGGCAGAATAGGTGGAGCCATATCCTGTCGATTTATCTCCTGTAAATCCAAATTCCGTTATGAGTTTGGGAATAAGCGTGTAGTTGGGATACGGCAAAAGCCAGGAAATGATGTTCTGCTGATCTTGATCATACTTTTGAGGATCCCGTTGGTATGTGTGCCAGGAGAGATAATCAACACGGCTTCCGCTTTTGATCAAAGCCAGAATCCAGCTTTTATAGAGTCCCGTTGTACCCGGGCCGCCTAAATAAAATGTATTGACGTTTTGAGTTCTCCGTGCTCCCGTGGAAGCATACTGATAGAGAGTCAGATAATTTTTCTCCCCTCCGTATTTCCATCCTCCAAATTGGGCCAGATCCGGTTCATTCCACACTTCATAATAAATGCCATTGATGTTTTTTTCGTTTTTGCCGCTATAGTGTTCAATGGTTTTTTGAACCACAAGTGCCCAATCCTCCCAATTATTTGGAGGATTAATAATGCTGCCATCTTTTGCAATAACTGCAGGCATATAGGAAAGTGCAAGGAGAGGTTTCGCGCCTGTTGCGGTTATCGTGTCGATAGCTTCGTCCAACTTAGACCAGTTAAAAGAGAGCTGGTCGCCGGATTTGCCAACGACATCATAATGGTCGTAGAGATGATCGAGACGTATAACTTTGGGTTTGAGCGCGCGGACTTGATCGACGACCGGCTTTATCATATCGCCGGCCTCTTCCCCGCCTTGGGCAAACGCGTGATAAAAACTCAAATCAAGAGGCTCAAGAGTGAGTTTTGTATTGATAACGATGTTTGCAGGCGTTCCGGATGCACGCGTCAGGAGGGTAACGACTTCTTTCGTTCCGAAAAGAAGGAGCGGCATAAAAATAAGAAGCGCGATAACGGAGATAATTTGGGTGATCCTAGGGGCAGTTCGTTGTGTTAAAAAATTACTCATAGCATCAAAACGCCAGAGAGAAGAAACAGTATTCCGAGTGCAGCAAGAAGGATGGTTGTTTCTACGCTTCCCGATTCCGGAATTTCGCTGCCTCCTCCTCCCGCCGCAACGACGAACGATATGGTGACGGTTTGAGTTTCTCCTGTATTCGGGTCTGTTACCATCGCTTCGACTGTATGAGGTCCGGGCTCAAGCGGTGTGGTCGGTTTATAGACCCAGGTGCCATCGGCATTGACAGTAACAATACCGGTTTGAGGCTCTGAATAGATAATGACCGTTACGGATGATCCGGGTTCGGCTTTACCTTCTACTGTCGGAAGATCGGTAGCTATATCTTCATTATTGGTCGGAGTGGTGATAATAAGAGCGGACGAGCTGGCCTGAGTACCGCTATCTGTGGCTTCCTCAGTCGGAGTAAGCGTTGGAGAAAGAGCGGGAGTAGGAGTCTCTGTAGGATTTATCGTTATTGCAGTTCCGTCGGCATTGAGTATCGTGATTGATGCCGCTGTTCTTCCGATAATCACATCGTGATTTCCTTCGCCGATTGCGTTGCCAAACGTATCAGGAGCAGAGGCAAATTTGACAGTTACGGGGCTTGCGGAAGCAGCAACTGCTTTCATTGTTAATACAGCGACCGTCCCAGTTCCTGTGATTGGGTTGGTATTATCTTTCGCTCCTACGGTAATAGATATATTACCGGTCGGATCGATTTTTTTGGAAACTCTAATGCTCGGAGCCAGTGGACCGTTGGTAATATCCTGTGCTTCAAGATATGCCGGATCGTATAAGATTCTCAATTGAATAATTCCTACTTGATTGGAAGCGGTGTCTATTTTTACCTCAAGAGAAAATGTTTCACCTGCTTTTCTTGTCAAAGATGCCGGGATTAAAGAAAGCGTTGAGGCAGGTGCCGCGCGTTTGCGTACTTCTGAGTTTTTTCCTGCAACAAACACAGTTATAGGGATAGCAAGTATGATTATTCCAATAGAAAAATACAGAAATAATTTTTTCATTCAGATCTATTATGGCTGAGTTTATTACCTATCGCAAGAGAGATCTTGACACCAATTAGCACTCGATGTATATTATTGCTAATATGGATCAAGTCAAGGATTTATCACCGAGACAAATTCAAATCCTTAAAGCGATTATAGAGGAATACATCGCGACAGCTGAGCCGGTCGGTTCTGAGACACTGGATAAAAAATATAACCTGGGCGTTTCGCCCGCGACGATCCGCAACGAAATGGTACGTCTTTCTGACATGAAGCTGTTAACCCAGTCGCATACATCAGCAGGGCGGAGCCCCACGCCAACAGCTATGAAGTACTATGTCGAACAGCTCATGAAGCCGCGCGGTATGTCGGTGACAGAGGAAGTTGCAGTTAAAGAAAAAATGTGGGATTACCGGCAGGAAGTGGATAAGCTTCTCCGTGAGGCGACGAAAACGCTTGCGGAACGCACCAAAACGCTTGCTTTGACAGCAACCAAAGAAGGCGATCTGTATTATTCGGGAGCCGCCAATATCTTAGATATGCCGGAATTTTATGATTATGAACTCACTCACCGGCTTTTTGCCACGCTGGATCAGTTTGATTTTTGGTGGACAATTTTGGAGGCACAGCAGACAGACACTTTTCATATTGTATTAGGAGAAGACATGGGTCAGAAGGGTGCGCTTTCTGAGTGTGGGTTTGTGTACGTGAAATTTGTTACCCCGCATGTGGCTGGAGCCATAGGAGTTGTCGGCCCGTCGCGGCTCAATTATTCTCATGTGGTCCCGTTTGTGCAGTATGTCGGTGGTTTAATCGGGGAGTTTGCCAGTAGCTGGTAAAAATTAAAACAATGAAGAAACATGATGATCAAATAGAGGAGTGGAAAGGGAAATACATGCGGGCACTTGCAGATTATCAAAATCTTGAGCGCCGGAATTTGAACGAGAGAGATGAATTAAGAAAATTTGCAAGCGAACTATTATTATTGCGGATCCTTACAGCCATCGATACCCTGCGGAGGGCAAAGGATCACATTAAAGACGCAGGATTGGATTTGGCATTTAGAGAATTTATCGCGATATTGGAGGGTGAGGGAGTTGAGGAGATCAAAACCGTCGGAGAATTATTTGATCCGCACCAGATGGAATGTATTGATGTCGTTGAAGGGGAGGATAATAAGGTGGTTGAAGAATTGCGGCAGGGCTACCGGCTGCACGGAAAAGTACTGAGAGTAGCACACGTAAAAGTAGGAAAGAAAAAAATTTAAAAGGAGGACTCTATGTCAAAAATTATTGGAATCGATCTGGGAACCACGAATTCATGTGTTGCCGTCATGGAGGGCGGCGCACCGAAAGTGATACATTCAGCCGAAGGCCGCAATGTGATTCCTTCTGTGGTAGATCCTATTAAAAATATCGTGGGAGACGTCGCCAAACGGCAGATTGTCATAAATCCTAAATCGACGATATTTTCTGTCAAGCGCCTGATGGGCCGGAAGTTTACCGATCCGTCAGTTCAAACAGACATGAAATTGTTGCCCTACACGATAAAATCCGGCAAAAACGGGATGGCAGATGTGGAAGTGGAAGGTAAAGAATTCACCCCGCAGGAAATTTCCGCAAAAGTTCTTGCCAAAATCAAAGCCGACGCGGAGAAATATTTAGGTGAGCCGGTTAAACAGGCAGTCATAACCGTCCCTGCGTATTTTGATGATAGTCAGAGACAAGCGACGAAACAAGCTGGGGAAATTGCCGGTTTAGAAGTCATGCGTATTTTAAATGAACCTACAGCTGCAGCGCTTGCATATGGTTTGGATAAGAAAAACGCGCATACGATCGCCGTGTATGATTTGGGCGGCGGTACGTTTGACATATCTATTCTTGAGCTGGGCGGCGGCGTCTATGAAGTAAAATCTACTAATGGCGACACGCATTTGGGCGGCGATGACTTTGATAAAGTAATCTTGGATTATTTTGCCGATGAATTTAAAAAAGAACATGGCGTCGATCTTCGGAAAGACCCACAGGCTTTACAGAGACTCCGTGATGCCGCGGAAAAAGCCAAGATTGAACTCTCTTCTTCTATGGAAGCGGAGATTAATCTGCCGTTTATCACCCAAGGCAAAGAAGGTCCGGCACATTTAGTGAT
>CAYHEJ010000052.1:0-6046 GCA_964355625.1 uncultured Gammaproteobacteria bacterium | reverse complement strand
AGTAAATAGGCTCCTTATAAGTGAAAGTAGGCTTCATGCCTTGCACGAGGAAACTCGTCTAGCTTATAAGGGGCTTATTTTGTTGATATCGAACTTGTTGGTTTTACTGTAAAAATTGTTAGGATACTGATCCGAATCATAAATATCCACGAGATACTTTACCTTCTCCTCAATGACAGATAAAAATCGCATTTCTTTTTTAAGATATGCCCACTGTATTGCCCAGTTCACATAATCTATGACCTGCAAGCATGGCTCTCCATTTGGTGTTTGGGCCTGGATGGTGATCGTCGTAGTAATTTTCGTTCGTTTTTTCGCTTCAAACTGACTTTTTGCTGTGAAAATGGCTTGCTCAAGCGGAGCTTGTCTCCTGCGGTTGCCCCGTACAGCAAAATATATCTTATTTTCCGAAGCTATGTGAAGCTTGTTCTCAAATAATTTACTGATAAGATCGTCATAAAATTCATTTTCATTATGATGGTGGCGTTTGACAAAAATATTCTCAATCTTCCGCGCAACATATATTTCTGCAGAAAAATCGAGCGTTGAGATGAGCTTAAAAACTTTCTCTCTAACTTCCGGACAATCATCTTTAGCATGAAATGAATCAATAGTTTTGGTAAGCGATGGTATGCCTTTGAGATATGGATCCTTGGCAATATCTTTTCGTAGTACATCTAACTGCTGTCGTATTGCCTGTGGATTGGTAGTACGAATAAAACCAAGAATTAATAATAGAGACACGCCGGGATGACCAAGAATCAATTTACCAGAGTCATCATAAAATACCGGATCACCTGACTCATCTACAAAATAATAACGCGTTTCCTTAGCTGTTTTTTTCATTTATTTACTCAAATTATACTCCCCTTTACTGCGCAGGCAAGCCCTGGCTGTGCAGGCAAGCCTCATACTCCCTTCGAGAGACTCATCATTAGGTGAATGGCCTATAAAATAGTATAATGTATGCATGAGAAACTTCGGAAAAAGTCATAAATTCGGCGGTAGCGATCACGACAGACCAGTCATGACTAAAACTACGTGCAGCAAATGTGGCAAAGTTTGCGAAGTTCCGTTCAGGCCCAATGGCCGCAAACCAGTTCTTTGTCATGATTGTTTCCGTGCTGAAGGCGGCGGACAGAATAGACCCGGCGTTCCTGAGAGACTCCCGGATCCCCGACCTATGATAAACCTGCTTACGGCAGTCAATGCAAAACTGGATAGAATCCTCAAGATCCTCGAACCTGAAGTAAAATAAATCCTGTATGCTCGAAACAACGTTGGGATGAGAAGATATTGCAAAGATATGAGGATATTGCAAGATATTGCATTATCTTGCAAGATATAGATTTATCGTGCTAAACATTCTTTGTTGACATACGGCAACTTGGACAAACAACAATCAACTGTTCTGATTTTAATGCTTCTATTTTCGATGATTCCATAGTGTTACCAACTTCCTCCCCCTCCACCACCGCCGCCACCGCCGGAGGAACCACCGGAAAAGCCAGAGGAAAAACCGCGCGAAGACGATGCGGGAGTCGCTGCGCGGGCGATTCCTGATCCCGTAGAGCTGAGTGCATGAACGAACAAAATACTATTGAAATCCCGCGACGAGTAGCCCTGATACCATGATGGCTGTTTCATGGAAATATCCGCGAACCGTTTTGCCCAGATTGTTTCTACTCCAAATGCGATTGCGTAGGGTAATAACTTTTCAAAAAACATCTGATTCTTGGCCTGAAATGTCAGTTGACGCTCCTGACTGGATAAAAACTTCTTGAGAGACCGCGCAACCGCAGCCTGACCGGAACCATGTAATGTTTTCCTCGGCATATTTCTGCCAAAAATAAATGCGGATAACGCGAGCGGAAAATTAAGACTACTCAAAGCAATGATCGCAATCACCGAATATATCAATCTGGTAGATTCCGGACTTTTCTGAAAAAATCCTTCCGCCACAACCGCGTCATACAAATCTTTTTTGACTTGTTCCAAAGGTTCGCTCAAATCCGTAGTTTTGAGACGTACCAGAATATCGGTTTCAAATATTCCTTCTAATAACGACGTTTCAAATGCTCTGAGCTCCACGTCTTTTTTAGTATTACTAAGCCGCTCTAAATCAAATGCACCTTTTTTGGACTCCACTATCCGGAGATGTCCCCGCCGCGCAAGGTCAACAATCGTTGCTGTAATATCATCCATGTCCGCCTGTTCGTCCACAAGTGTTCCTGTCTCTCCCGGAGTCAGATTCCGTCCGGTTTTTGACTTCGGCGGATCAAACCACGCGCTTACCTCTCCGATTATTGGTTTCGGATCCTTACCGTGGAGCCACCAGGCAATGGGAATATATACCGGAAACGCCACGTACCAACAAACTCCAGCGATCATGAGAAGGACAATAATAATTTTCCCCCATACCGTTGCCCAAAAAGGTATATAGGGCGTCGGCTCGACAACCGCAATAATATTTTTTGGAAATCCGACGACGACCGTGAGACCTTCATCCGCCGCAAGAGGAGTGGTCGTTGTGATGGAGGCAACACCTTTAATATACGATGTCCGGCAATTGTGATCAACGCTTCCGGTAATTCCGGTAAAACAGGTGAGCGTCATGTCTACAAAAGGTATAGCTGATGGCATCACAATAGAAACAGTCACGTGATTGATTGGAAAACCCCATTCGTTGCCCGTTACATTCCAATACAATTCGTCATGGTCGGAAAAATACGTAAATGCTCCGTCTACCGTGTAGTGGATAGTGTAATCATGGAGACCCGTGACTGTCCGGTCTCCATCCCCAATTTTTAACGATACCGACTGATCGGTTTTGGTGGTAGAAAATTGATACGAAGCTCCTTTTTTATCCAGTACGGAAAATTGAGAAAAACTCAAAACAAATCTTTTGCCCTCCGCGTTTGTTTTGAATACTGGAATAGTTCGGTATATCCCATGGCGAAATTCATTTCCAAAATTATATGTTATATCCTCATCGACTGCTAACCGTCCATCTGCTTGAACCCCCAGGGTAGACGAAAAATCTTGTATCTCTTCTGCAAACACCGCAGGAGGAAAAAATAAATAGAAAATAACTCCCATAAAAACGAAACCTTTATACAACAGCTTCATGTAATTGAGATAACTTATCGAAGATATTTGGTGCTATTTGCATTATGCTCGTCGATTGTTTTGGCATAGTGGACAGCTCCGGTTGGATCATGAAGATAATACCAATAGTCAGAATTTTTTGGATAAATGACTGCCATAATTGATTCCAGGCCCGGATTACAAATCGGCGCAGGCGGCAATCCAGGGTTGAGATACGTGTTGTACGGAGATTTCATTTTCAAATCATCGGAAGAAAGCTCTTTTTTCCACCATGTTTTTTCAATCGGTTGATACCCGATCGCGTATTGTATGGTCGCGTCCACCTGGAGCGGCCAATCAGCTTTCAGGCGCTTTTCTATAATCCCGGCAATGACCGAGCGATCCTCAGCGGTTTTTCCTTCTTTTTCTACCAACGACGCAAGTATCATCACCTCATCAAGCGTCAACCCCGACTTTTTGGCATCCTCACGCATCTGGACGGTCACTTTTTTATCAAAATTATCACGAAACATCTTTACCACTCCTGCGGGAGTCGCATCACGCGGTATCAGGTACGTGTCCGGAAACATGTATCCCTCCGTGGCATATTTGAGAAATTCCTGTTCGGGGATATCTATATCTTTGGCCAGTTTCGTGGCTACTTCTTCTTTTCTCCATCCCTCAAGCGTCGTCACCCATAAATCCAATATCCCGTGGGTGAGCTCCCGGGCTATGGACGTAGCGTTCATCGATCTATTCAGACGGAAATCACCGGCCTGGAGCTGCCGCTCTAACCCCAATAATTTCACTAACAGATAAAATCCGGTGGGAGATCTGATGATATTTTGTTGATATAAATTCGCTGCGATTGTCTTGACTCCGTCGCCGCGGTTGACGATAAAAACGAGAGGTTTGGAATTCTTCAGGTCTACTTCGGATATACTATCATTCCACCAAAGCCAACTCATCCATGATGCGGCAACTACCACAAAAAAAAGTACGATGAACCTGGATATAAAAGAATACGTTTTACTTGATTTCATCGAGTGTTGCCCTCCTGTATTTGCCCGCCTGCGGGTCATACATATAGATACGACCACAACTGCATGTCACGCGTATTGATCCGGTACCGGATGGAGTGGCGAGCTTTTTCCCGCAACCCACACACTTCCCTTGAGAAAGAAGCCAAGCCTGCATGGGTGAAATAATATTTTTAAACATACTAGCTGATCTCGTATAGCCCTACATGGGTCAAGGTTTCGACCGCTTCACCTAGACGCCATTTGTCTGAACTATACAGTGTACATAGTATATCATTTTTCTCTACTTCTTCACCTAATTTGCGGTTCATATTCATACCCGCGGGTTTATCCTGCGGGCACCCGAGTATCCGGCAGATCGCTGAAATATGCTGATTTTGTATCGCGCGTATTCTTCCGGTTTTTAACGCAAGCACTTCATGAGTGTGTTTGGCGGGTTTCAAAAGATGCGAGGTTATCATTGAATCCCCTCCTTGGGCAGCAATGATCTCACGCATTTTAGCAAGTGCCTTCCCGGATGAAAGAATCTCGGTGGCTAATTTTTCACCTATAAGGTGTCTATGCTCGGGACTGTCCTCACAACACATCCGTAAAAGTTTCCCGGCAAGTCTCAAAGCTTTTGCTTCCAAATCCATCGGCCGATCTTTATGCTGTTCTAGGACCAGGAGTACGTCTTTAGCTTCTAATACCGGACCGATTCCCCTCCCGGCGTTTTCGTAAATTTGACGGATATCTACCGCTACTTTGATATTGAACCGACCGGCGAGGTACGAAAATTTTCTGGCAATATGCTCTGCGTCTTTTTCATGCTGTATTTTCATGGTATGACCTACCGGTATATCCAAAACCAAATGCGTTGCGCCGGAAGCGACTTTTTTAGCCATGATAGAAACAATGACCTTATCAAACGACTCAAACGCGAGCGGCTTTTCGACTTCTATAATAATGTCGTCAGCAGGAGCCAATCCCAAATGACCGCCCCAAACGATGCATCCTCCGGTTTTATGAACTAATGCTTCAATCTGCTTGGGAGTAAACGTTACAGGTGCTAACACCTCCATGGTATCTGCAGTTCCCGACGGCGAGGTGATAGCCCGGGATGACGTCTTGGGAATCTGAAAACCTGCTGCGGCAATGATGGGTACCACAATCATCGACGTTCTGGTGCCGGCCACTCCGCCGGTGCAGTGTTTATCCGCGACAATCCCTTTAAAATGCAATGTAGGACCGGTTTCGACCATGGCCCGCGTCAGATAATACAATTCCTCATCCGTATATCCTTCGTTAAATCCTGCCGCGACAAAATACGTCGTGAGGACCGGACCGAGCCGGTCTTTGGCAATCTCATCCATAACGGCAAATATCTCCTGATACGAAAGAGATTTACCGGTTAATTTTTTCTGTATGGCTTCAATTGCTGTTTGTTTTTGATCTTTATGCATTTATGTAGTTTTTAACTTAGCCTTTACGTTCAGTCGTTTCCAGAGAGTTCCGGGAGGAACACAAGTCACGAGTGTCATATATGAATCATCAAATCGCTGTTCCAGAGTGCTTAAATCATTTGGTTCCAACACAGTCATTTCATAGACGCTATAGCGATATTGTACGCCATCATAGGTGACAATTATTTCATCACCTATTTTCAGTGTTGGGAGCAAAGAAAAAATTGCTTTATAGTTTGTGGGTTGGTAGAACTGCGGCAGAGCTGAGTGACCGAACACGACCGCTGTCCCGTATTGACCGGGCAAGCCTGTGCCGCCGTAATGAATCAAACTGGTAGCGAGATCATCTCCGGCGATGGAAACGAGCGCATCACTGATCCTTAATTTCTGGATCGTAATCGTATAGGTATTCACCTCCGTATTCACATGGTTTTGGGGGGCGGTGGGCTAACAAATGTTCGCGTTAGTAAAATCAAC